>JASGDW010000014.1:0-16422 GCA_047606965.1 Microbacterium sp. | reverse complement strand
GACCTCGCGCGATCCCGTGCTCGAAACCGAAGTCACAGCAATCCGTTAGATAACACCGGGCTGGCCCTCAACCGGACCCGAGACCTGCGCACGCCGCGTACCCTGGTGCCATGAGCACCGATGACACCACCGCTGTCCGCATGTTCGGCGCCGAATGGTGCCGCGACTGCCGACGGACGAAGGCCCAGCTCGACGAGCTGGGCATCGCCTACGAATACGTCGACCTGGATGCCGACCCGGCCGCCGCCGACGTCGCCCGCGAGATCTCGGGACGCACCAGCATCCCGGTCGTGGTCTATCCCGACGCCACGCATCAGGTCGAGCCGAGCAACGCGGACGTCGAGGCGAAGCTCCGGGAGCTCTCCCTCATCTGAGCCGGCGCGGGGAGGCGGCCGCGGTGCCCCCATCGGACCGCCCCCGCACGAAGGAGAGCGCCGTGACCGCTGACGCCCCGCCCGTCCCGGACCGCCTGCGCGAGCAGATCGACCGCGATCTCGAGGCCCTCCGTACCGGGGCGCGCGCGTGGTCGCTGCTCACGCTACGGCAGCGGGCCACGCTGCTCACGCAGCTGCGACGCGCGGTGGCCTCGGCCGCGTCCGAGTGGGCGGATGCGGCGGCGGCGACGAAGGGGCTGTCGCCGGGCCATCCGTTGCGCGGCGAGGAATGGCTGGCCGGCCCTTACGCCGTGCTGGGCGCGATCGACGGTTACCTGCGGACACTGCGCACGCTGACGCGCGGCGGGAGCCCGCTGGACGGCGTGACCCTCGACGAGGCGCCGGGCGGCCGTGTCCGGGCGCATGTGTACCCGGCGACGGCGACCGACCGGCTGCTGCTGTCGGGCTTCACGGGTGAGATCTGGCTGCGTCCCGGCGTGACCGCGGCGCAGGCCGTGCGCGGCGCGGGACTCGGCCAGCTGCATCCCGCCTCTCCGGCGGAGATCGGCCTCGTGCTCGGCGCCGGCAACATCTCCGCGATCCCGGTGCTCGACGTGCTGTACGAGCTGCTCGCGTCGGGCCGCGTCTCACTGCTCAAGCTCAACCCGACGCAGGATCCGCTCATGCCGGTGTTCGCGCAGGCGCTCGCGCCGCTGATCGAGCCCGGATTCCTGCGCATCGTGGCCGGCGGCGGCGACGTCGGCTCCTACCTCACCGGACTCGACGAGGTCGACCATGTCCACATCACCGGTTCGGCGGACACGTTCGACCGGATCGTGTGGGGTGCGGATGCCGAACGCGCCGAGCCGCGCCTGCGGGTTCCGATCACGGCCGAGCTCGGCGGCGTCTCACCGATCATCGTGGTGCCGGGCCGGTGGAGCGACGCGGATCTGCGCTACCAGGCCGAGCACGTCGTGACGATGCGCCTGCACAACAGCGGGCACAACTGCATCGCCGGCCAGGTCGTGCTCCTCTCCCGCGACTGGCCGCAGCGCGAGGCGTTCCTGCGCGCCCTGCACGACGCGTACTCGGCGGCGCCGGCCCGGCCGGTCTGGTACCCACACAGCGAGGAGAAGCTCGCCGCGGCGGACGCCGACTACCCCGCCGCGATCCGCTGCGGAGACGGGACGCGCCGGCTGGTCGAGCTCACGGCGGCGCACGACGCGACCGCGCTCGAGCGGACCGAGTACTTCTCGCCCGTCCTCGGGGTGGTCGAGCTGCCGGAGCTGGGCCAGGAGTTCCTGGACGCCGCGGTCGCCCACGCGAACGATCGCCTCGCGGGCACGCTCGGGGCCAACGTCCTGATCGACCCGGAGACCCAGGCGGCGCTCGGCGACGGCTTCGAGGCGGCGATCGCCGACCTGCGCTACGGCGGCATCGCGATCAACACCTGGACGGGGGTGCTGTTCGCGACCCCCGTCCTGTCGTGGGGTGCGTTCCCGGGATCGACGCTCGCCGACGTCGGCAGCGGGATCGGCGTCGTCCACAACACGAGCCTCGTACCCGACGTCGAGCGATCGGTCCTGCGCGGGCCGTTCCGGCCGTTCCCCCGGTCGCTGTCCGGCGGCGGGTTCACCGTGCTGCCGAAGCCGCCGTGGTTCGTGAGCTCGCGCACGGGGAACGCCGTGAGCGCAGGCCTCACCCGCTACCTCGTCGGCCACGACCCGCTGGGCCTGGCCGCCACACTCGCGCGGGCCATGCGGGCGTGAGCCGGGTGAGACGCTCGGCGTAGGTGTTCGGCTCGCCCACCCGTGCGTCAAGACCGCGCGTCGCCGGATTCGGAGATGTCGCGAGATTCGGATCGGATCCCGCGGAGACCTCCGAATCCCGCGACGTCTCCGAATCCCGTCACGGGCCGGCCGCGGCGAACCGGTCGGTCGCGGCGCGCAGCGCCGCCGCGATGCCGGGCTCGCTCGCCGCATGACCGGCATCCGGCACGACCACGAACTCCGCCTCCGGCCAGGCGCGGTGCAGATCCCATGCCGTCATGATCGGGGTGCACACGTCGTAGCGGCCCTGCACGATGACCCCGGGGATGTGGCGGATGCGGGCGACGTCCTCGATCAGCTGCCCCTCCCGGAACCAGCCGTGGTGCACGAAGAAGTGGTTCTCGATACGGGCGAACGCCGTCGCCGCGTCGGGATCGGTCATCGCCCCGACCGTGCCGGGGTCGGTGTGCAGCGTGAGGGTCGCCGCCTCCCAGGTCGTCCAGGCCAGCGCCGCCGGAGCGTGCACCGCGGGATCGGGGTCGCTCAGCCTCCGGTGGTAGGCCTCGATCATCCGCGCCCGCTCCAGCACCGGGATCGCCGCCAGGTAGTCCTCCCACAGGTCGGGGAAGATCGCGCTCGCGCCACCCTCGTAGAACCACTCCAGCTCGTGACGACGCAGGGTGAAGATCCCCCGCAGCACGATCTCGCTCACCGAGTCCGGGTGGGCCTGCGCGTAGGCCAGGGCGAGCGCGCTGCCCCAGGAGCCCCCGAAGACCTGCCACCGCTCGATGCCGAGGTTGCGCCGCAGCAGGTCGATGTCGGCCACCAGATGCCACGTGGTGTTGTAGGTGAGGTCGGCGTCGGGCGCGCTCGCGTGGGGGGTGGAGCGGCCGCAGCCGCGCTGGTCGAACAGCACGATACGATACCGCTCGGGGTCGAAGAACCGGCGGTGCCAGTCGCTGGTGCCGCCGCCGGGGCCGCCGTGGAGGAACACCACGGGCTTGCCCTCGGGGTTGCCGGACTGCTCCCAGTACAGCCGATGGCCGTCCCCGACCAGCAGCATCCCCGTCTCATACGGTTCTATGGGCGGGTACAGCACCTCGTCGAGCTCGCTCACCGTCATAGGCTCACGGTACTGCGCAGACCGGGCCGAGACGCGGATGCGGCCGACAGCTATCGAGGGGGAGCGACATGGAGCACCTGATCGTGGTCGTCGTCGGCATCGTGCTGATCGTGATCGTGACCGCCCTCGGCAAGCGGTTGAACGTCGCCTCGCCGCTCGTGCTGGTCGCCATCGGCCTGCTGCTCGCGCTCATGCCGTTCGTCCCCAAACTGGGGACGATCGACCCCGACTGGATCCTGGTCGGCGTGCTGCCGCCGCTGCTGTACTCGTCGGCGATCAACCTGCCCGCGATCGAGTTCCGCCGCGACTTCACGCCCATCGCGGGGCTGTCGGTGCTGCTGGTCGTGCTCAGCGCGGTCGTGTTGGGCCTGTTCTTCAGCTGGGCGATCCCGGGGCTGAGCCTGCCGCTGGGCATCGCGCTGGGCGCGATCCTCAGCCCGACGGATGCGGTGGCCACCTCGATCGTCAAGCGCATGGGGATCTCCCCCCGCGTCGTGACGCTCCTGGAGGGCGAGAGCCTGCTCAACGACGCGACGGCGCTCGTGCTGCTGCGCACGGCCACGGCCGCGATCGCCGCCGGCTTCTCGGTCGGGACGGCCGTCGGGGCGTTCCTGTGGGGCGTGGTGATCGCGGTGGTCATCGGCGCCGCCGTCGGCTGGGCGAACCTGCGCCTGCGTACCTGGATCGCGAACTCCGCGGCGAACACGGCGTTGAGCTTCGTCATCCCCTTCATCGCCTACGTGCCCACCGAGGAGCTCGGGGGGTCGGGCCTGGTCGCGGCGGTCGTCGCCGGTCTGGTCACGGGACAGGGCGCGGCACGCTGGTTCACCCCCGAGCAGCGGCTGAGCGAGCAGGTCAACTGGCGCACGGTCGAGCTCATCCTCGAGGGCGGCGTGTTCCTGGTGATGGGCCTCGAGCTGAGCGACGTCGTGGGCAAGAACCTCCAGGAGCACGACGGCCTGTGGCATGGCACCTGGCTCGCGCTGTCCGCGCTGGCCATCATCGTCGGCGTCCGCGCCGTGTACGTCGCCTTCCTCATCTGGCGGCAGGGTGCGCGCGCACACCGCTATTCGCGCATGGATCTCGATCACATCGGGAGCAGGCTCGATGCGCTCGAACGCGGCGAGGATCCGCCGCAGACGCAGCCCGTGCGCATCCGGCCCGCGCGCGCCAGACGACGTACCCCGAGCCTGCCCGCCGATCCGGAGCGGCGCGAGCGGCGGCTCAGCGGCATCCGCCGACGCGTCGCGCGCATGTCGGCGGACCTCGACTACTACCGCGGGTCGCCGCTGGGCTGGAAACACGGGGTGGTCATCGTGTGGGCGGGGATGCGGGGCGTGGTGACCCTCGCCGCCGCGCAGACGCTGTCGACCGACACCGAGCACCGGCCGTTGCTCGTGTTCATCGCGTTCGTGCTCGCCACCGTCAGCCTGCTGGTGCAGGGCTTCACCCTCGTGCCGCTGGTGCGCCTGCTCGGGATCCGGGATCCGGACGCTGGCGAGACGGGTGACGACGATCAGGCGGAGCAGCTGCAGGACGAGCTGCGTGCGGCGGCATCGGCGGCGCTGCGCGACCCCGGGCTGCGGCGCCGCGACGGGACCGCCTTCGACCCGGGCCTCGTGCGGCGGGCGGGCGAGCGGTTCGTCGAGCCCCCCGACGAGGCGGCCACAGCGTCCGCGCAGGAGTTCCTGCGGCTGCGCCTGGCGCTGATCGAGGCGCAGCGCAGGCGGCTGGTCGAGGTGACCGCGTCCGGCCGCTACCGCACGTCGCTGCTGCGCCGGACGCTCGCGGAGCTGGATGCGGACCAGATCAGCCTCGAGCTGAAGATCGCCGGCGGAGCGGACGAGTGAGCGGTGTGCGCCCGCCTCGGCGGGGGAGGAGAATGGACGCACGAGGAGGAGCGTCATGACCGCGACAGATGCGCAGCCGGTGCCCGGCTCCGTGCCGGAGACCAGTCCGCTCGCGCTGCCGCACGTCGCCGCCGAATGCCCCGCCTGCTTCCACGGGCAGGACCACGACTGGTGGCGCGCCCGGCCGGCCGACGCCCGCCTCGTCGGCATCGTGGTCACCCGGGACGGGATGCCGTCGGTCGTCGAGCAGCGGGAGCAGCTCGCGCGGTTCGGGGTGCCGGTCCACGGTTTCCGCCACCCCGCGCCGGAGACCCTGGAGAGCTGGGAGCAGCGTCTGACGCGACTGTTCGGCAGCCTCGGCACGGGCGATGTCGTCGTGGTCACAAGCGTGCACGCGCTCGGCCGCGACATCGAGGAGGAGACCCGCACGGTCGCGGAGCTGCGCCGCCGCGGGGTCGTCGTGAAGGTGCTCAGCCACGGCGGACACCACCTGTTCGACGCCGGCCGCTGAGCTCAGGCGGCACGCCAGCAGCCGTCGAGGTGGTCGTCGACCATGCCCGCCGCCTGCATGAGCGCGTACAGGGTCGTGGGGCCCACGAACCGGAAGCCGCGGCGACGCAGCTCGCCGCTGAGCGCGGTCGAAGCGGGGGTGTTGGCGGCCAGGTCCGCGAGCGCACGCGGTCGCGGCGCGGCGGCGGCCGGCGCGAACGACCACAGCAGGCCGTCGAGCTCGCCGGGCGACATGGCGGCGACCAGGGCGGCGTTGCCGATCACCGCCTCGATCTTGGCGCGGTTGCGGATGATGCCGGCATCCGCCATCAGGCGCTCGACGTCGTCGGGGCCGAAGGCCGCCACGGTGCCCGGGTCGAAGTGCGCGAACGCCTCGCGCAGCCGCGGACGCTTGCGCAGGATCGTGATCCAGCTCAGCCCCGCCTGGAACGCCTCGAGGCTGAGCTTCTCGAACAACGCCCGGTCGCCGTGCAGCGGCCGGCCCCACTCCCGGTCGTGATAGCGGACGTACTGCGCATCCGCGCCCGCCCAGCCGCATCGGACGCGGCCGTCGGCGCCGGTCACCAGATCGCTCACCGGGCCACCCTACGGCGTGACGCTCGCCGGCGCCCCCGCAACGGGACGGCGGCGAGCGAGAGCGGGCTACGCCTTCTTGCGGAGGCTCTTCTCAGACACCGGCGCCTGACCGGATGCCTCGAGCCGCGCGTAGTAGGCGACGGCCTCCTCCTGCCGCGCGAGCTCGACGCCCTCGGCGATGGGCGCGCGCACGTGCTCGGGCGCGAAGCCCCAGGCGTCCACGAGATCCTGCGCATGCGGGCGCAGCCGCGCGCACAGCCGGTCGATGTACCGGGTGACGGATGCCGCACGCTGCGCGGACAGCCGCCCGGCGATCAGATACCAGGCGAGGTGCTTCTCGATCAGCGAGAGGCCGAACAGGTCGCGCAGCCAGGTGAGCACCCACAGCGTCCCGCCGTCGGTGACCGTGTGGAGGGCGTCCGTGAACGCCTCCCACTGCAGCAGCTCGCCGTGTGCCCGGGCGGCGTCGATCAGCTCGGCCTGGTTCTCGTTGAACAGGGCCGCCGCTGCGGCCGGCGACAGCCTGGACGCCGGCCGCAGCCGGGCAGCGAGGTCGGCGACCATCTGCTGCACGCGGCCGGCGAGCAGTTCGTGCTGCGCGTCCTCGCGCAGGCCATGCTCGACCGATCGGGCGGTCGAGCCGAGGTCGGCGACGCTCTGCCCGAGCCGGCGCAGACCCGCGCCGTGGAACAGCCTGCCCGCCGTCTGCCCCACGGCGTAGCGCGCCAGCGCGCCGGCATCCGCCCCCGCGAACTGCTTCCCGAAGTCGCCCAGCAGACGCTTGCCGACCAGCTGCAGCAGGACGTTGTTGTCGCCCTCGAAGGTCGCGTACACGTCGAGGTCGTGATGCAGGCCGACGAGGCGGTTCTCGGCGAGGAAGCCGGCGCCGCCGCACGCCTCGCGGCAGTCCTGGATGGTCTCGAGCGCATTCCAGGTGCTCAGGGGCTTGAGGGAGGCGGCGAGGGTCTCCAGGTCCTCCCGCTCGGCGGGGGTGTCGGTGCGACCGCTGAACACGCCGTCGAACTTGCGCAGGAACTCGTCGTGCGCGAAGGCCTGCGCGTAGGCGGTCGCGATCCGTGGGATGAGCCGGCGCTGGTGCTTGCCGTAGTCGAGCAGCACGACCTCGGTTGTGCCGGGGCCGGAGTCGAACTGGCGACGCTGGCCTGCGTAGGTCACGGCGATCTTCAGCGCGAGCGCGGCAGCGGTGGTCGCCGCGCCGTCGAGCGAGATCCGGCCCTGCACCAGAGCGCCGAGCATCGTGAAGAAGCGTCGACCAGGGCTCGGGATGTCGCTGGAGTAGGCGCCGGCGGCATCCACCTGGCCGTAGCGGTCGAGCAGGTTGAACCGCGGAACCCGCACCCGGTCGAAGTGCAGCCGGCCGTTGTCGATGCCGTTGAGGCCGCCTTTGACGCCGTCGTCCTCTCCGCCGACACCGGGGAGGAAGTCGCCGTTCTCGTCGCGGATCGGCACGAAGAAGCAGTGCACGCCGTAGTTGACGCCACCCGTGATCAGCTGCGCGAACACCGTCGCGGCCCGCCCGTGCAGCGCCGCGTTGCCGAGGTAGTCCTTCCACGCCCCACGGAACGGCGTGTGGATGACGAACTCCTCGGTCTCCGGGTCGTAGGTGGCCGTGGTGCCGATGGCGGCGACGTCCGAGCCGTGGCCGGTCTCGGTCATCGCGAACGCGCCGGGGAGGGTGAGGTCGGCGGCGTCCCGCAGCCAGGCGTCGTGGTGCCGCTTCGTGCCCAGCTGCTGGATGGCGGCGCCGAACAGGCCCCACTGCACGCCGGCCTTGATCTGCAGGCTCGGGTCGGCGAGCACGAGCTCCTCGAATCCGGCGATGTTGGCGCCGTTGTCGCCGAGGCCGCCGTACTCGACCGGGTACGCCCGGGCGGATGCGCCGTTCTCGGCGAGGAGGCGGAGCTGTCCGAGCACCCGTTCGCGGTGCTCGGCGACCGACTGGCCGTCGACCTGCCAGAACGCGGGGTCCTTGATCATCTCGCGCGCCTCGCGGCGCGTGTGCCCCCAGGTGCCCAGCAGCATGTCGGTGACGGCGTCGACGTCGATGCGGGGGGCCGCTGCGCGCGCGGTCGGGACACCCGGGCGCGCGCTCGCAGGCTTCTTCGAACGGATCAGGGCGTCGGCCATGACGTCACCTTTCGGTGTGCGGACGGAGTCACCATCGACCGTAGGACTCCCACAACATCCGCCCAACTCGCTTGAACGAGCCGCACAAGCAGCACCGGCCGCCTCCCGCCATCCCCTTGTGCGGACCCCACACCGCTCCGCCGCGCCTCCGCGCCTCGTCCCCTCCGCGCCCCCGCGCCTCCGCCCCTCGTCCCCGCCCCTCCGCCGCACCTCGTCCCCGCCCCTCCGCCGCACCTCGTCCCCGCCCCTCCGCCGCACCTCGTCCCCTGGGCGTCGCCGATCCTGAGGAGATCCGGGTTCCTGAGGAGGATGCCGCGGACCAAGGCCCTCGGCATCCCGACTCTCCTCAGAATCGATGGGACCCGACGGCGCCGCATCGATGGGACCGACGCAGGGCATCGATGGAGTCGAGGCACGGCTGAAGACGGCGCGGGATCACCGCGCCTCATGAACGCGTCATCGTCCGAGATGCAGCCCCTGTGCGATCGCGCGCATGATGAGATCCTGCACGAACGGCCAGTCGTCGATCACCTGCGCGTAGGTGACCCTGATCGGGTGATACCCGTGGAGGAGGAGCATCGCATCGTGCGCGATGTCGGATGCGCGCTGAGCGCCGACATGATGGCCGCCGTCGATCTGCAGCACGAGCCGCTCGCCGATCAGGAAGTCCACGCGATGGCCGAGGATCCACGCCTGCGGGATGATCCGCAGGCCCAGCCACCGCAGCCGCACCACGACGATCGTCTCGAGCCCGGAGTCCGACCAGGGCGTCACGTCATCGCACAGCTCGCGTGCGACGGGACCGAGCGACAGCCGTCTCATCGCGGCCAGATCCACGTCGCCGCGACGAAGCGCGGACTCCCAGACCGCGCGAGCCCGCTCATACGGCTGGCATGCGGCCACGAGCGCCAGGACGTTCTCCATCGGATCCTCGAGACGGTCGGGATGCCGTACCACCGGCGGCATCGCCCAGTGGACATGACCCTTCTCGGAGCGCACGCCTCCGGCGTGCGGTGACGCGCCGAGGTGCGGCTCCCCCTCGTAGAGGACCCAGAGCCCCCGGCGCTGCGCCTGGGTCACGCACGTCAGGACGACGCCCGCCCGCGCCGCGGCGACCAGATAGGGATCGGCGTCGGGGAGGGCCACCCATCCTTTGCGCACCGGCCGGAGCGCTCCGGCGTCCAGCGCTGTTCCGACCACGTACGGGCTGCAACCATGAGCGCCCAGCAGCCGCGTGCGCACGACGCCGCCCTCGCGCCGCGCGAGGGCGAGCGCGTCGGCGATGCGCTGGACGGTGCGGCGTTCGGCTGTCATCCCCCCAGCGTGCCGACGCGCAGGAGGCCACGGGAACCGCCGGCCGCACGTGTGGAGGATGCCGCGCCCACCCCGGCCTGGGGAGGAGAGGCCGCCCGCGATCCGGCGCTGCCGCCCGCGGCCCGCCACCTCCCGAGGCCCGGCGACACCACCCACGACCCGCCCTCTCGCCGACATCGATTCCGAGGAGATCCGGGATCCGGAGGAAGATCCCAGAGCCGACGGCCCTCGGTATCCCGGATCTCCTCGGAATCGGCGAGAGGAGAGGGGGGCAGGACTACAGGTGTGACAGGAGAGGCAGGCGCGGCGGCTGAGAGCACGCGGGGCCAAAGCCCTTGCGCGGAGGCTAGAGCTCCAGCCCGTGGCCGAAGCGGAAGAGCGGGTCCTCGGTGTCGAAGGGCACGTCGGGGCGGCTCGCCGAGACCGCCGCCATCGAGCGCGGCACGTCGAAGGGCAGCCTGCCGCGCGCGGGCGCCTGGCCCGACAGCACGTCCAGCAGGGCGGCCGCGCTCACGCCCCAGTTCGCGGTGACCGCGGCCGCGGCCTCCACCACCGGGGCGAGGATCGCCGGCCGGTCCAGGAACACGTCCACGACGGTGGGCACGGATGCCGACACCTCCGAGATGTGCGCGAGGGTCTCCGGCGCGAAGTCGAGCGAGCCGGCGTGGAAGAAGTTCTCGAAGACCGTGCCGCGCTGCTCGTAGGGGGCCTGCACCCGCAGGATCGCCAGGTCCGCCTCCGCCGGGGTCGCCACGACCTCGCCGTACGCGGCCGCGGTCTCGGCCGGGATCCCCTCGACGTAGAGCTTCGCACCACGCGCGAACGGCAGCGCGCCGTCGTTCGACAGCGCCACGACCGAGGCGCGCTGCGCCGCGAGCCCCGCCGCGCGGAACTCCTCGTTGCCGACGATCGCGTCGGCGGCCTCGACGTCCACGAACGGGTTCTCGAACAGCCCGAGCACGAACTTCTCGCGCAGCAGCCGCCTGGCCGAGACGTCCAGGCGCTCCTCGGAGACCTCTCCGGAGTGCACGAGCTCGAGCAGCACGTCGGTGCACGACTCCCCGCCGAGCTGGTCGGCGCCGGCGTCGAGGATCTTCTTCACCCGCGCCGGACGCGACAGGCCCTCGACCCCCCAGGCACGCGCCGGGAACGGCTCACCGAACATCTCGGCGTCGGTGACCAGGCCCCAGTCGGTGCAGACGATGCCGTCGAAGCCGAGGCGCTCGCGCAGCAGACCCGTCAGCACCGAGCGGTTGAACCCGAAGCCGACCTCCTCGTAGGCGGTGCCCACCGGCATCCCGTAATAGGGCATGACCTGGCTCGCGCCCGCCTCGAACACCGCGGCGAAGGGCTTCAGGTGCAGCTCGAACGCGTCACCCGGGTAGACCTGCTCGCGCCCGTGGGGGAAGTGCGGATCCTCGCCGTCGAGCTGCGGGCCGCCGCCGGGGAAGTGCTTGACCATCGTGGCGACCGACTCGGCGCCGAGCGCCTCGCCCTGGAACCCGCGGACGTACGCCGCGCCGAGCTCGCTGGTGAGGTCGGCGTCCTCGCCGAAGGTCTGCAGCGCCCGCGCCCAGCGCGGCTCGGTCGCGAGGTCGACCTGCGGATGCAGGGCGACGCGGATGCCGACGGCGGTGTACTCGCGCCGGGCGATGTCGCCGAAGGCGCGCACCAGCTCGGCGTCGCGGGTCGCAGCAAGTCCCAGCGACTCCGGCCACTGCGAGAAGGGACCGGCCATCATCGCCGCCCCGGGGTTCTCGCTGAACGAGTGCCGCGGGTCGGTGGAGATCGTCACCGGGATGCCGAGACGGGTACGGGCTGCGAGCTCCTGCAACGCGTTGTGCCACCTGGCGATCGTCCCCGCGGAGGGGGCGACGCCGAGCAGGTTGAAATGGCTCAGGTGACGCGCCGAGATGTATTCCTCGGTCGAGGGCAGGTCGAAGGCGGGGTCGCCCTCGGAGAGCTCGCCGTCCGGGCCCATCGTGATCATGGTGTGGAAGAAAAGGCCGACCTTCTCCTCGAGGGTCATCTCCGCCAGCAGCAGCTCGACCCGTTCGGCGACGGGCAGGCTCGCGTCGAGCCAGGGGCGGGCCGTGGTCACAGCATCCGACATGGTCACTTCACTCCTTTGATGCGGTAGACGAGGACGGCGCCGGCCAGCGCGACGAGCGCGCCGAACAGGTACCAGGTCGTGTAGCCGCCGAGGGCGGTCGCCGAGCCGAACGCGATGATCGCGGGCGCGACGGCCGGCGCGATCGACTGCGGGAGGGCGTTGGCGATGTTGAGGACGCCGAGGTCCTTGGCGACGTCGTCGGGGTTGGGCAGCACTTGTGTCGCGAGGGCCAGGTCGACCGAGAGGAACGACCCGGCGCCGAGGCCGATGATCGCCTGCGCCACGACGATCACCGGGATGCCGGGGGCGAACGCCAGCAGCACGAGCCCGACGACCATGACGATCCCCGCAACGGCGACGAACGGACGCCGCTTGCCGATCCTGTCCGAGAGGATGCCGCCGATCGGGCTGGAGATCATCATGCCGGCCATCGAGGCGAGGTTCGCGATGAGGATCGTGCCGATCGCGGCCTGTTCGTCGAGGCCGAAGCTGTCGACCAGGTAGTAGGGCAGATAGGTCGCGATGCCGGCGTAGCCGAACATGACGAAGAACTTGGTGAGCCAGGTCCAGCCGAAGTCGGGGTGGGTGACCGGGTTGAACACGAACGACCCGAAGAACTGGCCGAGGGTGAACCGCTGCGCCGGCTTGACGGTCAGCCGGCGGTCCTTGAGCATCGCCACGAAGACGACCGAGAGCACGAGCGCGATCACGGCCGGCACGGCGAAGCGCAGGAAGTCGTCGGAGATGAAGTTCATGAGGAAGCTGCCGGCGAGGATGCCGATGGGCGTCGTGATGCCGATGATGCCGGAGACCTTGCCGCGGTGCGCGGTGGGCACCTGGTCGGGGAGCGTCGCGTTGGCCGCGGCCAGCAGCGCGTTCATGGACGTCTGCGCGAGGCACCAGCCGATCAGGACGACCCACACCGAGGTAGCGACGCCGATGAGCAGGAAGGCGCCGAGGCCGACGATCGCGCCGCCGAGAATCCACGGACGGCGCATGCCGAACGCGGAGGTCGTGCGGTCCGACAGCCGCCCGGCGAGCGGGTTGGCGAACAGCGCGAACAGCGCTCCGACGCCCAGGATGAGACCGAGGTTGCCGGTGGCCGCGCCGTCCGCGGAGATGTGCTCGACCTTGAAGGCCATCGACACCATCACCGGGGTCAGCAGAGCGATGTACACGCCGAAGTTCACGGCCGCCAGGCCGGGCGTGTAGAAGCGGGGGCTGCGCGCCGGAGCGGATTCCGGCGCTCTGAACCCTCGCGTGCCGATGATCGCCTCATGGGCTCCTGGCGACAGCTCTGTCATGTCATGTCCTTTTCACATCCGACGCACTGCACGCGTCGGCTGCGACGCGGCGTCGGCAGCACGCTACACCAATACTCGACCGATTGGTAACTATTTATCGACCGAGTGGTAGCGTCGGAGGCGGGCGGCGCCGCCCGATAGCCTCGCCGGAGAGGATGCCGATGGCCACCACGACGACCCCCGCCGCACGCACGGCGCACGGGCGGCGGCGCCGGCAGCAGATCCTGGACGCCGCCGCCGTCCTGTTCGTCGACCCCGGCTATCGCGCCACCTCGCTGCGGGACATCGCCGCCGCCGCCGGCATCAGCCATCCCGGGCTGCTGCGGCACTTCTCCTCGAAGGGCGAGCTGCTGCGCGAGCTCGTCGAACGCGTCGAGGACGCGAACGAGAGCTGGCTGCTCGCGCAGGAGCGCGCCGGCCGTCCGACCACGGCGGTCGAGATCGCACGGCGCAACTCACGGCAGCCGGGCTACCTCGCCCTGTTCAGCGCGCTGGCCGGAGAGGCGACGGCATCCACCCACCCCGCGCACGAGCGGATGTCACGCCGCTACGCCGGCATGCGTTCGCGCGCGAACGCGGACGCGTTCCTGCCCCTGGGGACCGGCCGGACCCTCGCCGACGAGAGCGTGCGGCTCGTCGCCGGCTGGGACGGCCTGCAGCTGCTGCAGCTCTACCTGCCCGACCGGGTCGACGTGGTGCGCGAGCTCGAACGGCACCAACGGCTGATCGCTCAGCCGTACGCGTGGGGAACCGTCACAGCCGCGCCCGCCCCCGGGCCCGTCCCGCCGGTGGACGTGGGCGTCCCGGATGCGTCCGAGCCCGCCGGCAACGCCGCGGGCCGCGCGCGGCGGCAGCGGATCGTCCGGGACGCCACGGCGCTGTTCGCCGCCGAGGGCTACGGCGAGACCAGCATGCGCACGATCGCACAGCGGGTCGGGGTGTCGAAGTCGTCGCTGTTCCACCACTATCCGACGAAGGAGGATCTGCTGCGAGCCGTGCTCGCGGCACGCGACGCCGGGATCTCGCGCCACACACCGCCCTCGGCCGGATCGGCCGCCGAGCTGCTGCGCGATCTGCCGCGTGGCGCCGCCGAGAACGCGAGGGCCGAGCCCGGCCTGATCGAGGTCTACAGCGTGCTCTCCTGCGAGGCGGCGGCGGCGCGGCATCCGGCCCACGAGTACTTCCGCGCCCGCTTCACGGCAGGCCTGGACACGTTCCGGGAGCTGTTCGCCGCGGCCGCCCGCGACGGGCACATGCCCGCGCATCGCGACCCGGAGGGGGAGGCGGTCTGGCTCGTGTCGCTGTGGGACGGCCTCCAGATCCAGTGGCTGTACGACCGCGACGGGATCGACGTCGCAGCTCACCTGGCCGCGCACCTGGACGACGTGCTGCCGCGCCGCTGACCCGGGGCGCGGCTGCTCACCCGTTCGTCTGCCGCGCGGGGACGGCGGGCTCAGCGCGCGGGGACGCGCCCCGGTGCGCGGCGATCACCGCGAGCACCGCGTCGCCGTAGGCCTCGCGCTTCTTCGCCCCGATGCCCGTGATGCCCTCCAGCTCCGCGGGCCGTGACGGCCGGTGCTCGGCGAGCGCGCGCAGCGTCGCGTCGCCGAACACGATGTAGGCGGGCACGCCCTGCTCCCGGGCGGTCTCGGCGCGCCAGGCGCGGAGGGCATCGAACAGCTCGCGGTCGCCGTCTGCGACGTCGGCGGACGCCGCGGGCTTGCGTGCCCGCGCCGTGCCGACCCGGCCCATCACGTCGTGGCGCAACGGCACCGCGGTCTCGCCACGGAGCACGCCTCCGGCCTCCTCACCGAGGGCGAGCGTGCCGTATTCGCCCTGGGCGACCAGGATGCCGCGGGCCAGCAGCTGGCGTACCACCGAGCGCCAGTCGGCGTCCGAGAGGCCGTTCCCGATGCCGTAGGTGGCGAGCCGGTCGTGTCCCATGCGGCGGACGCGCTCGGTGTCGGCGCCGCGGAGGACGTCGATGAGGTGGCCGGCGCCGAAGGCCTGACCACGCTCACGCTGCAGCCGCACGATCGTGGAGAGCAACTTCTGCGCCGGCACGAGACCGTCGAAGGTCTCGGGCGGGGTCAGGCAGGTGTCGCAGTTGCCGCAGGGCGGAGAGGGCTCGCCGAAGTAGCCGAGCAGGTTCTGCCGACGGCATCCGACCGTCTCGCACAGAGCGAGCATGGCGTCGAGGTGCTGGCCGAGGCGCATCTTGAACGCCCGGTCGCCGGGGCTCTGGTCGATGAGCCGCCGCTGCTGCACGACGTCGCCGAGGCCGTACGCCATCCAGGCCACGGCGGGCTCGCCGTCGCGGCCCGCGCGGCCGGTCTCCTGGTAGTAGCCCTCGACGGACTTCGGCAGGTCGATGTGGGCGACGAAGCGCACATCGGGCTTGTCGATGCCCATGCCGAAGGCGATCGTCGCGACCATGACCACGCCCTCGTCGCGCAGGAACCGGCTCTGGTTCGCGGCCCGCACCGCGGCGGGAAGCCCCGCGTGGTAGGGCAGCGCATCGACGCCCTGCCCCCGCAGGTGCTCGGCGGTCTGTTCGACGCTCTTGCGGCTGAGGGCGTAGACGATGCCGGCGGCGCCGGCCGGCTGGTCGCGGATGAACGCGAGCAGCTGCCGTCGCGGGTCGGCCTTCGGCTCGATGCGGTACTGGATGTTGGGCCGGTCGAAGCTGGCGACGAAGTGCCTCGCGTGGGGCAGCCGCAGCCGCTGGGCGATCTCTCGGTGCGTCTCGCGGGTGGCCGTGGCCGTCAACGCCATGCGCGGCACACCCGGGAACACAGCGGCGAGCTCGCCCAGCTGCAGGTAGTCGGGACGGAAGTCGTGGCCCCACTGCGACACGCAGTGGGCCTCGTCGACCGCGATGACGCTGAGCCGGCCACGCTGGAGCAACGCGGTGGTCGTCGGCAGGTTGAGCCGCTCGGGGGCGACGTAGAGCAGGTCGAGGGAGCCCTCGAGGTAGGCCTGCTCGACGGCCTGCCGCTCGCCGGGCAGCTGGGTCGAGTTGAGGTAGGCGGCACGGACGCCGTTGGCGACCAGGGCGTCGACCTGATCGTGCATGAGCGCGATGAGCGGACTGACGACCAGGCCGGTGCCGGGGCGCACGAGCGCGGGCACCTGGTACGTGACGCTCTTGCCGCCGCCGGTGGGCATGAGCACGATCGCATCACCGCCCGCGATCACGTGGTCGACGATGGCGGCCTGGTCTCCGCGGAACGCGTCGTAGCCGTAGACCTCCTTCAGCACCTGGCGCGGGTCGGCCGGACCCTAGCGCCACACGTCGGCGCGGGGCGGGGCGGGCGCGGTGAGCCCGTGGCGGGCCGGCG
>JASGDW010000013.1:0-3771 GCA_047606965.1 Microbacterium sp. | reverse complement strand
GGATTGTGATGCCGGCGATATCGACGTCGGCGAGGGCGATGTACTTCGGAGTGACCTGCGCCGGCGGTTCAACGCGGATGAGTTCCTCGAACACCTGCGCGATGGTGTGGGGGTTGTCGTGGATCAGGTCGATTGTGTCGGGATGCCGCAGCAGGGTGAGGGTGCCGTTGGCGATCATGTTGACGGTGGTCTCGTGCCCGCCGATAAGCAGCATGATCGACGTGTTGAGCAGCTCGGTGCGAGACATGGGCCCGTCAGGGCCGTGGTCGTTGACCAGTCCGGATAGCAGGTCCCCCTGCGGGGTGCCCTCTCGGGCGTCGGCGAGCTCACCGAGGTAGGCCGCCATCTCCCGGCTGGCGTTGTCGGCTTCGCGGCCTTTGACCGCAGCATCCTCGTCGTCCTCTGCTTCCGGGGGCGCGATGATGGCCTGGCTCCACGCGTGGAAGCGGGGCTCGTCTTCCGGGGGCACACCGAGCACGTCGCAGATCATCGCGACCGGCAGCGGGTACGCAAACGCTTCCACGATGTCGATCTCGGTCCGGCCCGCGAACTGGTCGATGAGGTCGTTGGTGATGGTCTCGATGTCTTTCCGGAGCCCGTCGATGTAGTTGGAAGCGTGGGGCGGGCCGAAGTGGCGCATCGTCTGCCGTCGGAGCCGGTCGTGCACCGGTGGGTCCGTCATCACGAACGCGGACGTCAGTGACGGCCGACCCTCAGCTGCGTCGTCGCGGTGTACTGCCATCGGGTCGGAGCTGATGCGCGGATCGTGCATGAGCTGCAGGATCTCGTCGTATCCGGTGACGAGGAACGCGCCGTTGGCGAGCTGCTGCACCGGCTGAGTCCGCAGCTGCTCGTACACGGGATAGGGGTTGTGGCGGCTGTCCTGCTCGAGCAACGTCTCCCACGTCGTCGAACCAGGCTGGCTCGGGCGGGAGGTGGCGATGTCGGTCATGGTGTCTGCTCCTTTCGGAAGTCGGAAAATCGGGGTGTTGGGTGTGTCGTGTCAGCGTGCCGACAGCACGGTGGCGTCGGTGGGCGGGTCGATGGTGGGATCCGGCAGCGGGAACGCGGCTCCCGCGACGATCTGTGCCTGGTAGTACGGCAGCCACTTCGCCTGGTTCACGGCAACAGCGCCGATGAGGCGTCCGTCCCGGCCGAACGTGACGATGCCGGAACGGTCATCGAGCGAGCCCTGTGCGAGCTGCGCGGCGTCTGCGAGGGACGGCTCGCCGACGGCTTTGAGGACGTTGCCGAATTGCATCGTCCAGAACACCGGCACATCCGCGTACGCGGTGTTGGTGCCGAGCACCATGTTGCGGGCAGCGGTATCTGCTTGCCCGGCCGCGGCCCCCCAGTGCTCACTCGTCCAGCGCCCCGGACCCGCCACCGGGTTGGGCCCCTGGGCGATGTCGCCCGCGACGAACACGTCGCTCACCGGCTCTCCGTCGGTGGCGAGTGCGTGCTGAGCACTGTCGCTGTGCACGCCGCCACCGTCGTGGGCAACACCGGATCCGTCGAGCCATGCGCTGTTCGGTGTGGCGCCGATCGCGACGACGGCGATGTCGACGTCGACGGTAGTGCCGTCCGTGAGGCGCGCACCGCAGAGGTGGCCGGTGTCGTCGCCGAGGAGCGCCTCAACGCCAGTCCCGGTTCGAAGATCGACCCCGTGCTCACGGTGGACGTCGGCCATCATCTCACCGATCATGGGTCCGAAGACCTTGACCATCGGCACGGATCCTCGATCCGCGACGGTGACGGGGATCCCGAGGGTGCTGCAGGAGGACGCGACCTCGCCGCCGGTGAAGCCACCGCCGATGACCAGCACCCGCTTCGGGTGTGCGTCAAGTGCGGCGCGCAGACGGGTCGCGTCGTCAGCCGTGCGAAGGAGGAAGACCCCGTCGAGGGCGGCCTCAGCTGCGTTTGGCCAGGGGCGGGAGCGTCGTCCCGTCGCGATGAGCAGCCGCGTGTACGGGACGCGGTCGCCGCCGCCGAGCACGACGACACGATCATCGGTGTTCAGGGAGGCCGCGCCGTCGCCGAGACGCCAGTCCACGTCGAGATCCGGCGCCTGCGGCAACGTGGTCGTCGCGGTGCCGGCGGCGCCGGTGAGGACCTGCTTCGACAGGGGCGGCCGGTCGTAGGGCCGGTACGGTTCGTCGCCGATGACGGTGAGCCGGCCGGTGAATCCTGCTGAGCGGACGGTTTCCGCTGCCCGCAGACCGGCGAGGGACGCGCCGACGATGACGACATGATCGTCCGCGGTCAGCGGCGGACGAACCGGCGTGGTGATGTCGGCCGGGTGCAGCGGAGGGTGCGTGCCGCCGACGCGGATCGCCTGGACGGGGCATGCGGCGGCGGACTGCAGAACCCGGAACCATTCGGTGTCGCTGGGGTTCGGATTGTAGATCAGCGCTTCCTCCCCCTCGAACCGGAATACGTCCGGAGCCAGGAAGCAGCACTGCGCGTAGCTCTGGCATTTGGTCATGTCGACTGCGATCTCCACAACGGTCCTTTCACGGTCGGTGTGTCCGAACTTCACGATGGTTGACATGCGCTGATCAGGGGTGCAGACGGCGGCTGGCAGCTTCGCAGGCGCCATAGACGACGTCGTACTGGCGGTCGATGCGGGACTCGAGCTGCTTCGTGCGGGCAGCGCGGATGAGGCGGTAGACAATCGGTGCGATGGCCCAGCTGAGCAGACCGCCGGCGCCGGCGGAGAAGACGGTGAAAGCGTTGGCGTCGGTGAACATGCTCGGCACGCTCATCGTGTCCTGCGTTGCGAACACGGAGTATGCCAGGAGGACGCAGCCGATGGCCCCCAGCGCGTAGGCGACGACGGTCGCTGCGGTGCTGCGGGATCGCTCGAGGTCTTCGATGTGCGCAAGCGCGGTCTCGGCGTTCTGCTGCAGTTCAGTGACCTCCACGGAACGCAGGGCACGGCTGCGTCGAACCCCGATGCTGCGGCGGCTGGCGCCGGGGACGGCGTTGTTGGTGCCGTCGGGCTCCCACCCGAAGCTGCGGTACGTGTCCTGGTAGAGCGCGTCCTTGCCCTTCGGGATGTGCACGGTGCGGTAGTCGAACGTGGTCGCGGCGAGGGCGGTCTGCTGGAAGGTCATACTGACTCCCGGAAGAAGCGAGGGCCGGCGTCTCCGGCGTGACTTCATCGTGGCGAGCCGGCCGCAGACGTACATCCGCAGATCGTGGTAGTTGCTCCTACTGCGTTCGCAGTAGTACCGGGATCAGCGGCGGCGGGACGATAGGTGCATGCGTCGGTTGCGGATGATATGGAGCGCCTGGCGTCCCGATGACCGATTGGTGTTCCGCGCAACAGCAACGGTCGTGCTACTGGCAAGCCTGATGGAGATCATTCGTGCTGTACGAGCAGAAGCAGCACCGGGGGTCGCCGTTGCAGTCGTCGCGGTCGTGATCGCAGTCATCCTGTGTCCATGGGCACCGTGGGTGGCGTTGGCGATCGCATCGGCTGCACCAGTTCTCGCCGGTGTGACCGGATGGCAGCCGACCGTGCCGTGGTCGTGCGCGGTGTTGCTGCTGTTCGCGGTGTGCTCCCGGAGAGGTCATCCCGTCCGTGCGGCCCTCATCGTCACACCCGGGGTGGTGCTGGGTGACGCGCTGACGCCGGGTGCCGGCGGGGTACTGCCCACCACGATTGGCGGGATCATCTCGATCGCGGCTGCTGCGGCAATCGGCTCCGGCCTGCGGTTGCAGCACCGCTATCTCGCAGTCCTCGAGCAACGTGCCGCGGAAGCGATC
>JASGDW010000012.1:0-4109 GCA_047606965.1 Microbacterium sp. | reverse complement strand
GATCCAGGACGAGACCGGCGCGCAGATCTCCATCGAGGAGGACGGCACCGTCTACATCGGCGCGACCGACGGGCCCTCGGCCGAGGCCGCCCGCGCCCAGGTGAACGCGATCGCCAACCCCACCAACCCGGAGGTCGGCGAGCAGTTCCTCGGCACGGTCGTCAAGATCGCGACCTTCGGCGCCTTCGTCTCGCTGCTGCCGGGCAAGGACGGCCTGCTGCACGTCAGCGAGGTGCGCAAGCTCGCCGGCGGCAAGCGCGTGGAGAACGTCGACGACGTGCTCTCTGTCGGCCAGAAGCTGCTGGTGAAGATCACCAAGATCGACGATCGCGGCAAGCTGTCGCTCGAGCCGGTCCTGGAGGAGGCGGCCGAGCAGGCTCCCGCCGACGCTCCGGTCGAGCCGGTTCCCGCCCAGGCCTGACCCCGTGTCGGCGAACGGCCCCGGACCGCGGTCCGGGGCCGTTTCCCGTGCGGGAACCGTGACCAAACAGTTATGAGCTGTTCCCCGCGCGTCCACCGGACGGCGCCGAGGTCCCGGCGTCGTCGCCTACTCTCGTACTAACCCGCCGGCGAGGCGAGCGATCGCACCTCCGGCCGGGACCTTGCAGGGGGTGCGGATGAGGATCTTCGGGATCGGCCCGGTCGCGCCGGCGACGGCCCATCCCTCCGCGCCCATCCCGGTGCAGGGTCCCGGCGTCGGCACCGGCGTCCGCGTGCCCCTCGGCGACGGCGGCCCCGCCGTGTTCCCGCTCATGCTGGGCGGCGCGGAATTCGGCTGGAACGTGGACGTCGACACGGCCCACGGCATCCTCGACGCGTACGCCGAAGCCGGCGGGAACGCCGTGCACACCGCCGACAGCTTCACCGCCGGGCGCAGCGAGCACATCATCGGACAGTGGTTGCACAGCCGTGGCGTGCGCGAGGGGATCGTGCTCGGGGTGCGCGTCGGACACCACCCGGACCACACCGGACTGGGGCCGGTCAACCTGGTCCGCGCCGTCGAGGCGTCGCTGACTCGTCTGCGCACCGACCGCATCGACGTGCTGTACCTCGACGCGACCGCCGGCATCCCCTCGCTCGAACAGGCTCTCGCCACGGCCGCCTGGCTCGTCGAGACCGGCAAGGTCCGTCGGCTCGGGGCGTTCGGCTTCCGCGCCGAGCAGCTCGTGGAGGCACGCATCCTCGCGGCCGCCGGCTACCCGCACATCACGGTGCTCGACGTGCCGTACAACGTGCTGCGCCGTCGCGAGTTCGACGGCGACCTGCGGCTGGTCGTCGGCGCGCAGGGGATCGTGCTGACGCCCTCGCATCCGCTCGAGCACGGCTTCCTCGCCGGCGGCGTGCGCCGGCGCGTGCCGGTGCGCTCGGTGCGTTCCGCCCAGCTGGCCGAAGGCCTCACCAAGCGCGGCGCGCGCACGCTCCGGGCGCTCGACGCGATCGGCGCCGAGCTCGGCATCCCGGACGCGGCGGTGGCCATCGCCTGGCTGCTCTCGCAGCGTCCGGTTGCCGCGCCCATCGTCAACGCCTACGCCGTCTCGCACGTCGCGGAGTTGGTCCAGGGCGTGGGCGTGCGGCTGACCCGCGGCCAGTTGGCGGAGATCGGGCGCGCATCCGAATAGCGGGTTATGGTGGACTGTCCGTCTGGCTGCGGGCCCCGACGAAGTGAGCGTGTGTGACGCATTACATCTATCTGGTGCGCCACGGCGAGCACCAGGATGCCGAGCACGGTCTCGTCGACGGGCCGCTGTCGACTCGTGGCCGCCGTCAGGCCGAGCTGCTGGCCGACCGGCTCTCCGGGGTGCCGCTGGATGCCGTCTGGCACTCGCCGCTCGTGCGGGCCGCGGAGACCGCGCGGGCGGTCGCCGCCCGGCTGCCGGCCGTGGCCCCGCAGCCCTCCTCGCTGCTGTTCGACTGCGTGCCGACCGGTATGACGCCGGAGACCCCGGCCGCGTTCGAGCCGTTCTTCGGTTCGGTGACCGAGGCCGAGATCGACGCCGGCCGGGCCCAGATGGCCGATGCGATGGCGGCGTTCCTGGTGCGCAGGCAGGGTGACGTGCACGAGCTGCTGATCACGCACAACTTCGTGATCTCGTGGTTCGTGCGCGAGGTGCTCGACGCGCCCGAGTGGCGGTGGATGACGCTCAACCAGGCGCATTGCGGGCTGAGCGTGATCGCGCAGCGGCACGGCCGTCCGTGGACCCTCGCCGCGCACAACGACCTGGCGCACCTGCCGTTCGAGCTGCGCACCGGGCTCACCGAGGTACCGCCGGTCTGAGGCGGGCGCCTCCGTTCTGTCCTCGGTCCTGAGGATATCCGCGTTCCTGAGGAGAGATCGGCGGCATCCGTCCTCGTGATCACGGATCTCCTCGCGATCGAAGGATGCCGGCTCAGCTCAGCCTCTTGCCGTACCAGCGCGTCGCGTTCGGGTTGTCGTTGTACGGCGCGATCGGCGAGAAGCCCGCGCTCGCGTACAGCGCGCCGGCGGCGCGCAGCGAATCGTGCGTGTCGAGGACGAGCTCGGCGGCGCCGGCCGCGCGAGCACGACGCTCGAGCTCGGCCAGCAGCATCCGCCCCCAGCCCCGGCCCCGCCCTGCGGGCCGGACGAACAGGTGCTTCACCTCCCAGCGAGCCTCGTCCAGACGCCGGACGCCGCCGCATCCGACCGGGCCGTGCTCGTCGTCCTCGAGCACCACGAACACGCCCGCCGGTTCGGTGAACACCGCCGGGTCGGGGAACACCGTCCGGTAGAGGCCGCCGGGGAACGCCTCGGCGCGCACCGCGAAGTAGTCGGTCAGCAGGGCGCGGGCCGCCGGCTCGTCGACCGAGGCGGCACGCATGCGGAGCACGGCCCCACGCTACCCCGCCTAGGCTGGAGGCATGACAACGCGCGTGGCCATCGTCGGCGGTTCCGGCAAGCTCGGCAGCATCATCCGCCAGGTGGTCGAGGCGGAGGCCGGCTACGAGGTGCACGCCGTGCTCGGCTCGCGCGACGACCTCGGCGCCATCGACGGCGCCGGCCTCGTCGTCGACGCGTCGACCCCCGCGGTGTCGATCGACGTGGTGCGGGCCGCGATCGAACGCGGTGTCAACGTGCTCGTCGGCACCAGCGGATGGTCGGCCGAGCGCATCGCGCTGGTACGGCCGCTCGTGGCCGCCGCCGGAACCGGTGCCGTCTTCGTCCCGAACTTCTCCCTCGGCTCGGTGCTCGCCACCGCGCTGTCCGTCGCGGCCGCCCCCTACTTCGCCTCGATCGAGATCGTCGAGGCGCACCGCGAGACCAAGATCGACTCGCCCAGCGGCACCGCGGTGCGCACCGCTGAGCTCATCGCCGCGGCCCGCGAGGGCATCGGCCCGGTGGCCTCCCCGCACGTCGATCAGCGGGCGCGGGGGCAGCAGGTCGCGAGCGTGCCGATCCATTCGCTGCGCCGGCCCGGCGTGATCGCCCGGCAGGAGGTCGTGCTGTCCGGTCCGGGCGAGTCGCTCACCGTCACGCACGACACGGTCGAGCCCGCGCTCGCCTACGCCCCCGGCATCCGCCTCGCCCTCGCCCATGCGCGTCAGGCGCGCGGCGTGATCGTGGGGCTCGACGCGTTCCTCGACATCGGCCTGCGCGCCCCCGGCGCCGACGACGCGGCACCGGTGCCGGAGGAGGACGTGCCGGGCCAGGTCGCGCACGCGACCGGCGCATGAGCGTTCGCATCGGGGTCGCGATCGTCGCGGCCTGTCTCCTGCTGTACATCGTGCTGGTCGCCCAGCTCGCGGTCATGCTCATCGCCAGCGCCGAGCCGGCCGGCGTCGCGATGGGCGTCGCCCTCGTCGTGCTGCCGGTCATCGCCGTCTGGGCGCTCGGGCGGGAGCTGCTGTTCGGCGTCCAGGCGTCCAGGCTCGGCCGGATGCTGCAGGCCCAGCACGCGCTGCCCGAGGAGGAGCTGGACGCGCGTCCCAGCGGGCGGGTGCTGCGGCAGGAGGCGGACGCCGTCTTCCCCCGCTACCGCGAGGCGGTCGAGCGGGCGCCCGGGGACTGGCGCGCGTGGTACCGGCTCGGGCTCGCCTACGACGGCTCCGGCGACCGCCGCCGCGCCCGCGCCGCAGTGCGCACGGCGATCCGG
>JASGDW010000011.1:0-6582 GCA_047606965.1 Microbacterium sp. | reverse complement strand
CTTCGCCGGCTACTGACTTGCCTCGCCCCGCGGGACCCCGCCCCCGCGCTGCGCTCCCGCTCCCGCCCCTGCCCCCGCGCGGCTGCATCCGGCGGCCGAGACTGCACGCAGAAGACGCTGTCTCGGCGCGCAGTTGCAGTCTCGCGGGGGCGGGAGCGCGGGGACGGGGGTCGCGCGGGCGGGCGGGCCGTGCGGTCAGAGGGCGCGGGGTCAGGGCCGCGGTCTCAGGGGGCGCGGTGGGCGCGGTAGTAGGCGAGGAGCTCGCGGGTGGAGGCGTCCTGCGCGGCGAGGGCGTCGTCGTCGCCGTCGAGGGCGGGCGCGATCTGCAGCGCGAGCTGCTTGCCGAGCTCGACGCCCCACTGGTCGAAGGAGTTGATGCCCCACACCGTGCCCTGCGTGAACGTGATGTGCTCGTAGAGCGCGATCAGCTGTCCGAGCACCGAAGGGGTCAGCGCGGGCGCGAAGATCGAGGTCGTCGGCCGGTTCCCCGGGAAGGTGCGCGCGGCCACGAGAGCGCCGGTCGTGCCCTCCGCCTCGACCTCGGCGGCGGTCTTGCCGAAGGCGAGGGCTCTGGTCTGGGCGAGGAAGTTCGCCAGGAACAGCGCGTGCACGTCGCGGTCGCCGTCGCGCAGCGGATACGCCGGGTTCGCGAAGGCGATGAAGTCGGCGGGGATCAGGCGCGTGCCCTGGTGGATGAGCTGGTAGAACGCGTGCTGGCCGTTCGTGCCCGGCTCGCCCCAGAACACCTCGCCGGTGTCGGTGGTCACCGGCGTCCCGTCCCAGCGCACCGACTTGCCGTTGGACTCCATCGTCAGCTGCTGCAGGTAGGCGGGGAAGCGGTGCAGCAGCTGCGCATAGGGCAGCACGGCGTGGGACTGCGCGCCGAGGAAGTTCGTGTACCACACGTTGAGCAGTCCCAGCAGGACCGGCACGTTGCGCTCGAGCGGCGCGGTCGCCGTGTGCAGGTCGATGGCGTGGAACCCGGCGAGCAGCTCGCGGAACACGTCCGGACCGAGCGCGATCGCCAGCGACAGGCCGATCGCCGAGTCGACCGAGTAGCGGCCGCCCACCCAGTCCCAGAAGCCGAAGGCGTTCGCGGGGTCGATGCCGAAGGCGGCGACCTTGTCCAGAGCGGTGGAGACGGCGACGAAGTGGTGCGCCACGGCATCCGTCCTCGCCTCCTCGGAGTCGTCGATGGCACCGGATGCCGTCAGCCCCCGCCAGAGCCAGTCGCGGGCGAGCCGGGCGTTGGTGAGCGTCTCCAGCGTCGTGAACGTCTTCGAGGCGACGACGAACAGCGTCGTCTCGGGGTCGAGGTCGGCGGTCGCCTGCGCGATGTCGGTCGGATCGATGTTGGAGACGAAGCGGGCCCGGATGCCGCCGCGCGCGGGACCGTCCGCGAAGGGCGTGAGTGCCTCGTAGACCATGACCGGGCCCAGGTCGGACCCTCCGATGCCGATGTTCACGACCGTGGAGACCGGTCTGCCGGTCACCCCCACCCAGTCTCCCGACCGCACCCGGTCGGCGAAGGCGCTCAGCCGGTCGAGCACCTCGTGCACGTCGTGGTCGACGCGCTGCCCGTCCACGAGGAGCTCGGGGGAGCCGCCCGCGGGCCGTCGCAGCGCGGTGTGCAGCACCGCGCGGTCCTCGCTCGTGTTCAGGTGGACGCCGGAGAGCATCGCGGCGAAGCGCTCGGCGACGCCGGTCTGCTCGGCCAGGCGCACCAGGGCCGCGAGGATCTCGTCGGTGACGAGGTTCTTCGACAGGTCGACGTGCAGCTCGGCAGCCTCCAGGCTCAGGCGTTGCGCCCGGCCCGGATCCGCGTCGAACCAGCGGCGCAGGTCGGGCGCGAACTCGGAGCGGAGCGCCTGGAGCTCGGCCCAGGCGGGTGTGGTCGTGGGGTCTGTGGGGCTGCTGGTCACGCGTCCACGGTAGCGTGGGCCGCCGGGTCGGCGGGCTTGGCGGGCAGGCGCACCGTGAACATCGTGTCACCGGGGCGGGAGTCGACCGAGATCTCGCCCGCGTGCGCCTCGACGATGGCGCGCACGATCGAGAGGCCCAGCCCGGTGCCGCCGGTCTTGCGGGCGCGCGAGCGGTCGGCGCGGCTGAACCGCTCGAACAGCTCGTCCGCGATCGTGGGGTCGATCCCGGGGCCGTCGTCGTGCACCCGCAGCACCGCCTCCGCGCCCTCGCGGGTGACCGACAGAGTGACGTGCGTGCCCGGGGGCGTGTGGGTGCGGGCGTTGGCCAGCAGGTTGGTGACGACCTGATGCAGGCGGCCCTCGTCGCCGGCGATCACGACGGGCTCCTCGTCGACGTCGAGCACCCACGAATGGTCGGGCCCGGCCGCCTGGGCGTCACCGATCGACTCGACCGCCAGCCGGGTGAGGTCGACGCTGTTGTAGACGAGCTCCTGGCCCTCTTCCAGGCGTGCCAGCAGCAGCAGGTCCTCCACGAGCGCCGTCATGCGCAGGGACTGGGCCTGGATGCGCTCCAGCGCCGACTCGGTGTTCTCGCTGAGGCTCGGGTCGCGCAGCGACAGCTCGGAGTACCCGCGGATGGACGCCAGCGGTGTGCGCAGCTCGTGGCTCGCGTCGGCGACGAAGCTCCGCATCCGTTCCTCGTTGCGCTGGCGGGCGTCGAGGGAGTTCTCGACGTGGTCGAGCAGGGTGTTCAGCGACGCGCCGACGCGCCCGATCTCGGTCGTGTCGTCGGACTGCGCGTCCGGCACGCGCTCGATGATCTGCACCTCGCCCTCAGAGAGCGGCGTGCGGGCCACCCGTTCCGCCGTGTCCGCGACGGCCCGCAGCGGGGCGAGGCCGCGGCGGATGATGATGACCAGCAGGGCGCCGAGCAGCAGCAGCCCGCCGACGGTGACCAGCGCCACGGTGGTGAAGATCTGAGCGAGGGTCGAGGTCACCTCGGAGGTCGGCAGGCCGATGATGGCGCTCGAGGTGACCAGCACCCGGTATTCGCCCAGTCCGTCGATCTGCACGGTCGTCGTCGCCGTGCCGTGGCCGCTGACGTCGGAGATCAGCGTGTCGATCTGGGCCTCGGTCAGGGAGGCGACGGTGTCGTCGCTGGCGACGTACGCGCCCGTGACCGAGGACAGCGTGTTCTGGTAGATCAGCAGCGTCCCCGTCTCCTGCCGACCGCTGGTGAGCACGTCGCTCGCGTCGCTGGACGGGGACGGTGCGGAGAAGTGCAGCTGATACAGCTGGGTGTCCAGATTGGTCTGCATGATCGAGCTGAGGATCGTTCCGGTGGCCAGGCCCACCGCGATGAGGATGATGGTCACCATGCCGATCACCGCGGTGAGCAGGCGCGCCTGAAGGGTCCAGCGTCGACGGCGACGCCGGGGTGGAGCGGATTCGGTCACTGCGGCGCTTTGATCATGTACCCGACACCGCGGACGGTGTGGATGAGCGGCTCGCGGTTCTGGTCGATCTTCTTGCGCAGGTAGGAGATGTACAGCTCGACGACGGACGACCGGCCGCCGAAGTCGTAGTTCCACACGCGGTCGAGGATCTGCGCCTTCGACACGACGCGACGCTGGTTGCGCATGAGGTAGCGCAGCAGCTCGAACTCGGTCGCCGTCAGCTCGATCGACTCGCCGCCGCGGTCGACCTCGTGGCTGTCCTCGTTCAGGCTCAGGTCGCCCACCCGCAGGATCGGCTCGGAGTCGTCGGCCTGCGCGGTGCCGGCGCGCCGCATGAGGCCGCGCAGCCGTGCCACGACCTCTTCGAGGCTGAAAGGCTTGGTGACGTAGTCGTCGCCGCCGGCGGTCAGACCCGCGACGCGGTCGCTGTCGGCGTCCATAGCCGTCAGGAACAGCACGGGGACGTCGTTGCCGCTCTGACGCAGTCGCTGCAGCACAGCCATGCCGTCCAGGTCGGGCATCATGATGTCGAGCACCATGGCGTCCGGGTCGAAGTCGCGGGCGGTGGACAGGGCCTGGAGGCCGGATGCCGCGGTCTTCACGTCCCAGCCCTCCATGCGCAGGGCCATCGAGAGCAGGTCGGTGAGCATCTGCTCGTCGTCGACGACGAGCACGCGAGGAGGCGTGCCGTCGGAGCGGTGGAGGGCGGGGGAGGCTGCGATCGTCGTCATGGCTCTGATTGTGCGCCCGTTGCTATGAGGCGTCTATGGCAAATCCTATGTCGAGGCTGTGAATTCGGTCGGAGGCGGCCTTCATAGCTCGCTCTTAACCATCCCTGACGAATCGCACGAGGCCGTTTCTTACCGTCGTCTCCGATGGCCCGATCTGCGGCCGAAGAGGAGACCCATGTACTGGACGTACCTGCGCCGCGAACTCGCCGGGCGCAAGAAACAGACCATCATCGTGGCGGCGGGCCTGTCCATCGCCATCGCGCTCGTGATCATCGTGAACTCGCTCGCCTCCGGCGTGCGGGACGCGCAGGCCACGGCGCTCGAATCCGTGTACGGCGTCGGGACCGATCTGACGGTCACCGGCGCCCAGTCCGAGCCGGGCAGCGGCGACAGCGGCCAGCAGTTCGACTTCGGCAGCGACGGCGGCTCGACCGACGACGACGGCACCACGACGCTGAACCAGTCCACCCTCACCACGGAGATGGGGCGCTCGACGCTCGACGCCGCGGATGTGGACACCGTGCTGTCGGTGGACGGGGTCGCGGACGCGGCCGGCGCGCTCAGCCTCACCAACTCCACGTTCTCGGGCACCCTGCCCGAGGCGCCCTCCAGCAGCGACTCCAGCGGCACCGACTCGTCGAGCGGGAGCGGCAGCATGCCCTCGGGCGGCGACAGCAGCAGCGGCGGCTTCGGTGGCGGCTCGTTCGGCCTCGACTCCTTCACCGTGCTCGGCATCGAGACCGACACGACCGTCGGCCCGATGTCCTCGGTGACGCTCTCGGACGGTCGTCTGCTCGACTCCGACGACGTCGGTCAGAACGTCGCGGTCCTCGACTCGACCTACGCGACCAGCAGCGACCTCGCGGTCGGCGACACGATCAGCGTCGGCGGCACCGACATGGAAATCGTCGGGATCGTGGCGTCCTCCTCCTCCTCGGCGGACACCGCGGCCAACGTCTACATCCCGCTGGACGTCGCCCAGACGCTGTCCGGCCTCGGCGACGTGGTCTCGACCATCTACGTTCAGGCCTCGTCCTCCGGCGACATCTCCACCGTGCAGTCGGCTCTGGAGACGGCGCTGCCCGACACCACCGTCAGCTCCGAGGCGGACCTCGCCTCGACGGTCTCCGGCTCGCTGTCCAGCGCCTCGTCGCTGATCACCAGCCTCGGCACCTGGCTGTCGATCCTCGTCCTCGTCGTGGCCGTCGCGCTCGCCGTGCTGTTCACGATCTCGGGCGTCTCGCGTCGCACCCGCGAGTTCGGCACCCTCAAGGCGATCGGCTGGTCCAACGGCCGCGTCGTCGGGCAGGTCGCCGGCGAGTCGGTCGTGCAGGGCCTGATCGGCGGCGTCCTGGGCCTGGTGATCGGCTTGATCGGCGTGATCGCGATCAACATCATCCAGCCGACCATCTCGAGCACGTCGTCCTCCACGAGCGCCGGCGGTCCCGACAGCAGTGGCGGCGGAGGCGGGGGCGCGGACTTCGCCACGACGGCCACGCAGACCGCCAGCGACATCACGCTGAGCGCTCCGCTCTCGGTCTCGATCATCCTCGCCGCGATCGCTCTCGCCGTGGCCGGCGGCCTCGTCGCCGGTGCCTTCGGCGGATGGCGCGCCGCACGTCTCAGCCCGGCCGAAGCGCTCCGTTCCGTGGCGTGATCGACACAATCGACAGGAGAAGGAAATGACCATCGTGGAAGCAGAGCAGGAAGGCGTGGCCGAGAAGGCCGCGGTCCCCGCCTATCGCATCGTCGGCGTCACCAAGACCTACCAGCAGAAGGGACGCGTCGTGAAGGCGCTGACCGGGGTCGACATCGAGATCACACAGGGCGACTTCGTCACCATCCAGGGCCCGACCGGTGGCGGCAAGTCGACGTTCCTGCAGATCCTGGGTGCGCTGGACCGGCCCACCGGGGGGGAGGTGTTCCTCAACGGCGCCGACATCGCGAAGGCCTCCAACACCGAGCTGGGACGCCTGCGCGCCGACGAGATCGGTTTCGTGTTCCAGGGCTTCAACCTGATCCCGACCCTGACGGCCGCGGAGAACGTCGACATGGGCCTGGAGCCGCTGGGGCTGGACAAGGAGGAGCGCGAGCGACGAGTGCGGGAGGCGCTCGCGCACGTCGGCCTCGACGAGCGCGGCGACCACAAGCCGGGTGAGCTCTCCGGCGGTCAGCAGCAGCGCGTCGCGATCGCCCGCGCGATCGCCAAGCGGCCGAAGGTGCTGCTGGCGGACGAGCCGACCGGCAACCTCGACGAGAGCATGCGCGACGAGATCCTGCAGGTGTTGCAGGCGCTCAACAACGAGGGCCTGACCCTCATCGTGGTCACGCATGACTCGGCGGTGGCCCGTAAGGCGAAGCGCCGTCTGCGCCTGGAGAAGGGCACGGTGCGCGACATCACCAAGTGACGCCGTCCCGTCCGGCGAGACCGCATCCGCGCGCCGAGACCGAGGGGTTCGCCCCCGGTCTCGG
>JASGDW010000010.1:0-14542 GCA_047606965.1 Microbacterium sp. | reverse complement strand
CTTGAGGATGTTGAAGGCGAGCTTCTCGTTGTCGCCGCCGATGCCGGCGTGCAGACGCCCATGGTCCTCCACGACCGGGGTCTCGATCTCGTCGAAGCCGTGCGCGCGGTATCGGCCGCGGATCACGGCGAGCACGCGCTCGCGACGGGCCTTGTCTGCGGGGAGGAAGTCGCGCATGCCGCGCGGCGGGTTGACGGATGTCACGGGGAGCTATTCTTCCAGGTCCGCCGGCGCCTCGGCGGCGCGCACCTCGGCCGCGAGCGCCCGCACCCGCTCGCGCAGCGCGCGCTCGGCGTCCCACCCGCGCTCGCGGGCGAGCGCCGCCAATGCCAGCAGCGCCTCGCCGACCTCGGCCTCGCTCTCCGGCGCCCGCTCCCCCTCGCCGCGAGACCGCATCTGCGCGCCGAGACCGCACACTGAACGTGCTGTCTCGGCGCGAAGATGCGGTCTCGCCGAGGGCGCGTCGGCGACGCCGGGCGGGACGACGCCGACGGAGGCCGCCCGGCCCAGCACCTTCTGCGCGAGGGCGAGCGCCGGCATCCCGAACGGCACGCCGTCGAGCACGCTCGTGCGGGTGCGCTTCTCCTCGGCCTTCGCGGCGTTCCAGTGCACAAGCACCTCCTCCGGGGTGCGGGCGGTCTCCCCCGCGAACACGTGCGGATGCCGGCGGACCATCTTGTCCGCGAGGTCGTCGGCGACGTCGTCGATGTCGAAGGGCGCATCGGGGTCGCGCGAGGCGATCTCGGCGTGGAACAGCACCTGCCATAGCAGGTCACCGAGCTCCTCCCGGAGCGCGGGCCTGTCGCCCGTCTCGACCGCCTCGATGACCTCGTGACTCTCCTCCACGAGGTAGGGCACGAGCGCCCTGTGGTCGATCTGCCGGGTCCAGACGCAGTGCTCGCGCACCTCGCGCATCGTGTCCGCCGCCCGGCGAAGCCCGTCGCTCACCCCGTCGCCTCCGATCTGCGGCGAACCCGCCGCGCTCGCCAGGATACGAGCACCGCCGCCAGGACGAGCGAGATCGCCGAGCCGGTGAGCACGCCGAGCACGGCCTCGTCGCGCAGCACCGGGTCGCCGGCGAAGGCGAGCTCGGCCAGCAGCAGCGACACCGTGAAGCCGATACCGCCCAGCGCGCCGACGGCGAGCAGGTCGGCCGCAGGCAGCCGATGCTCGGCGGGGACGCGCAGCATCCGTTGTCCGAGCCAGCAGGCCCCGCTGATGCCGAGCAGCTTGCCCAGCGGCAGCGCGACCGCGACCGCCCAGAACACCGGCCGGAGAGCGTCGAGGCCGACCTCGGGGACCGGCACGAGGGCGGCCGAGAAGGCGAACAGCGGCAGGATCAGGGCGTTGACCCACGGCTCGAGCGCGTGGCGCACCCGCAGAGCCGGCTGCTGACGCATCGCGAGGCCCAACGCCACCCCGGCGATCGTCGCATGCACGCCCGACAGGTGGACGAGCGCCCAGGCGCCGCCGGCGAGCAGCACCAGCAGCGCGCCCAGCGGCAGACGGGTGCGGGGCGTGAGGACCCGGCTGACCGCCCCGAACGCGACGACGAGCACGAGCGCGCCCAGGAGCGCCGCCGGGTCCAGCCCGGCGGTGAACAGCACCGCGATGAACACGATGCCGACGATGTCGTCGAGGATCGCGAGCGCGAGCAGGAACACCCGTAGCGAGGACGGCAGACCCCGCCCGAACACGGCGAGCACGCCGAGCGCGAACGCGATGTCGGTCGCGGTGGGCACCGGCCAGCCCTGCGCCGACGACGACCCGGCGCTCACGGCGAGGAAGAGGAGGATCGGCAGCACGACGCCGCCGGCCGCGGCGAGCGCGGGCAGCACACCGCGGCGCCACGACGCCAGCTCGCCGGCGGTCACCTCGACGCGCAGCTCGACCGCCGCGACGACGAAGAAGACCGCGAGCAGGCCGTCCGAGATCCAGTGGCCGGCCGACAGCGCGAACGGCCCCGCGCCGTGGGCATCCTTGACGGCGAGCACCGCGTCGCCGGCCGGCGAGCCTGCCAGCGCAAGGCCGGCGGCGGCCGCCGCCAGCAGCAGGACCGCAGGGAACCGTTCCGAACGCAGCAGGGACATGACGCTCCGAGGTTCGAGGGCCACCGTCGCGACGGGAGCGTCACGACGAGCCGACCAGACTTCCCGGCACACCTCGAGCCACCCTAGCGCGTGACGCGGCGGTAACAGCGGCCCGTTAGCGTGGAGCGCATGCAGGAACCCACACCCACGGAAGCCGTCGACCTCGTCGGGCGGTACGAGGCAGGCCAGGAGATGCCCGAGCGGATGCGGACCGACGTCCGCGTCCTCGGAGCGCTGCTCGGGCGCGTGCTCGCCGAGAGCGGCTCGGAGGGCCTGTTCGACGACGTCGAACGCCTCCGCGTCGCCACCATCGCCGCGTACACCGACCCCGATCCGGCGGCGTTCGCGCGTGCGGCGGAGGTCGCCGAGTCGTTCTCGGTGGCCCGCGCCGACGAAGTGGCGCGGGCGTTCACGGCCTATTTCCACCTCGTCAACCTCGCCGAGGAGCACCAGCGCGTGCGGGTGCTGCGCGACCGGGACGGCGAGGCGGACCGCCCCGACGCCGCCGACACGGTCGTCGGCGCCTTCGCCCAGCTGTCGGCCGAGATCGGCGCGGAGGCCGCCGGACAGCGCCTGGCGGGGCTGCGGTTCCACCCCGTGTTCACGGCGCACCCCACCGAGGCCCGGCGACGCGCGGTGTCCACCGCCATCCGCCGCCTGTCCCGCCTGCTCGACGACTACGGTGCCAGCCTCCCCCGGTCGGCGCAGAGCCGGCAGGCGGAACGGCGGATGCTGGAGGAGATCGACACGCTCTGGCGCACCGCGCCGCTGCGCGCCGAGAAGCCGTCGCCGGTCGACGAGGTGCGCTCGATCATGGCCGTGTTCGACGACACGCTGTTCACGACCGTGCCCCGGGTGTACCGCCGGATCGACGACGCCCTCGCGAAAGCCGGCGGCAGTCGTCCGCCGCTGGCTCCGGCGTTCGTGCGGGTGGGCACCTGGGTCGGCGGCGACCGCGACGGCAACCCCTTCGTGACCGCGGAGGTCACCCGCCAGGCGGCCGGGATCGCGAGCCAGCACGTGCTGCTGGGGCTCGAGCACGCCACGAGCCGCATCGGACGCGCGCTGACGCTGGACGCGGCCACGACCCCGCCGACCCCCGCGCTTCTGAGGCTGTGGGAGGCCCTCGTCGGCGCGGACCCGGAAGCGGCGGCCGAGATCGCCGACCGCTCCCCCGACGAGCCGCACCGCCGGGTGCTGCTGCTGATCGCGCGTCGCATCGCGGCGACCCGCGACGGCGGCTCGGGGTACGCCGATCCCGACGAGCTGCTCGCCGACCTGCGCCTCGTACAGGACTCGCTCGTCGCCGCCGGCGCCGCCCGTCAGGCCTACGGGCAGGTGCAGGAGCTGATCTGGCAGGTCGAGACGTACGGCTTCCATCTCGCCGAGCTCGAGGTGCGCCAGCACTCTGCGGTGCACGCGAAGGTGCTCGCCGAGCTGGACGCCGGCGCGGAGCGCAGCGAGCTGGCCGAGGAGGTGCTCTCGGTGTTCCGCACGATCGCGGACATCCAGTCACGGCTCGGCCAGCGCGCCGCCGGCCGCTACATCGTCTCGTTCACGCAGTCCGCGCAGGACCTGGCGAACGTGCACCGGCTCGCCCGGTACGCGGTCGGGCCGGGCGCCACGCCGCCGGTGCTCGACGTGATCCCGCTGTTCGAGACCTTCGCCGACCTGCAGGCGGCTCCCGGCATCCTGGCCGAGATCGTGGAGCATCCGCAGTTCGCGGCCCGCCTCGAGGCGACCGGCCGACGCCTGGAGGTCATGCTCGGCTACTCGGACTCGTCGAAGGACGTCGGCCCGGTCGCCGCGAACCTCGCGCTCTACGAGGCGCAGGCGCTCATCGCCGCCTGGGCGGACGAGAACGGCATCGAGCTGACGCTGTTCCACGGCCGCGGCGGGGCGCTCGGCCGCGGCGGCGGACCGGCGAACTCCGCGATCCTCGCGCAGCCGCCGCACTCGGTCGACGGCCGGTTCAAGCTGACCGAGCAGGGCGAGGTCATCTTCGCCCGCTACGGCGACGCCGACATCGCGATGCGCCACATCGACCAGGTCGGCGCCGCCGTGCTGCTGGCGTCCGCTCCCTCGAACGAGCAGCGCAACCGGGCCGCCGCGCAGCGTTTCGCCGAGGTCGCGCAGACCATGGAGGACGCCTCGAAGGATCGGTTCTACGCCCTCGTGCACGCCCCCGGCTTCGCGCCCTGGTTCGCGACGGTGACCCCGATGGAGGAGGTCGGGCTGCTCGCGCTGGGCTCGCGCCCCGCCCGGCGCGGACTGTCGGTCGAGTCGCTGGCGGACCTGCGCGCGATCCCGTGGGTGTTCGCGTGGACGCAGGCGCGCATCAACCTCGCCGGCTGGTTCGGCCTCGGCAGCGCCCTCGAGGCCGTCGGCGACGTGGCCCTGCTGCAGGAGGCCTACGGCCAGTGGCCGCTGATGCGCGCCATGATCGACAACGTGGCCATGAGCCTCGCGAAGACCGATGACCGGATCGCGCGCGAGTACCTCGCGCTGGGCGACCGCGACGACCTCGCGCAGCTCGTGCTCGACGAGCTCGCGCTGACCCGGTCGTGGGTCGTGCGCATCGCCGGCGGCGACGGGCTGCTGGCGAACAAGCCGGTGCTGCAGCGGGCGGTGAAGCTGCGCAGCCCCTACGTCGACGCGCTGTCCCTGCTTCAGCTACGGGCGCTGCGCGGACTGCGGGAGGCCCCGGCCGGCGCCCCGGCGGACCCGGAGCTGCAGCGGCTGCTGCTGCTGTCGGTCTCGGGCGTCGCCGCGGGGCTGCAGAACACCGGGTGACGCGGCGCGCACGAGCGGGACGCGCGTCGCGCGTCAGTCGGCCGGGGTGTCGGCGGCATGACGCGCGAGCGAGGAGCCGTAGCGCTCGGTGAGCTGCACCATGTAGTCGGGGGCGTCACCGTCCAGCCCGAAGACGAAGCCCGGGAAGTCCAGCTCCCGGCGCGCCGGGTCGATGGCCTCCGCCTCCGCCGCGGGCAGCAGCCGCATCGGCTCGCCGATGGCGACCCACCCGAGCGGCACGACCGTTCCCGGCGGCAGCGTCGTCCGCAGGTGCACGACCGCATTGGTGCGCACGAGCGACCCCTTCCCGAGGTGAGCCCCGTTGACGACGCGGCTTCCGGTGGCCAGGTACACCTCGTCCTCGATCACGGCGCCGGAGATGCTCGCCATCGGGCCCACGAGCACGTGGTCCCCGATGTGCACCGGATGCACCGAGCTGGCGCGGATCAGCGCGTTCTCCATCACGATGACGTCGTGTCCGATCGTGATCGGCGCCCCCTCGGCGGTGATGACCGCGCCGTGCAGGATCTGGCTGCCGGCGCCGATCGTGACGTCACCGCTGATGACGGCCGTGGGCGCGACGACGGCGTCGGGGTGGATGCGGGGGCAGGATCCGAGGTGCACGTAGCGCATGGCGCTCACGCTACGCCTGCGCCACCGCCGGCAGCGGGAAGATCGCATCCAGGAGCTGCTGCGTCCACGCGATCAGCTCGGCGTCCGGCACGTGCTCGCCGCCTGCGGTCGGCAGCGGCACGACCAGCGCATCGCCGGAGGCGACGAGCTTCGCTTTCGGATACAGCCGCTGCAGCCGGATCCGCAGCGAGTCCGGCAGGTGCGCCGGCGCGACCCGCAGGTTGGGCCCCATCGCGACGACGTCGGTGAGCCCGGACGCCGCCGCGCGGCGCCGCAGCCGCGCCATCCGCACGAGCCCCTCGACCTCGGGCGGCGGGGCGCCGTATCGGTCGGTGAGCTCGTCGACCACGAGGTCGAGCGCGTCGTCCGCCGCTGTGATGGACGCGGCCGCCGACAGCTTCTGGTAGGCCTCCAGCCGGAGGCGCTCGCTGTCGACGTACGCCTCCGGGATGCGGGCCTGCACGGGCAGTTCGAGCCGCAGCTCGGCGGGGCCCTCGGCGTCCTCGCCGCGGAAGGTCGCCACGGCCTCGCCGATCATCCGCAGGTAGAGGTCGAACCCTACCCCCGCGATGTGGCCGGCCTGCTCGGCGCCGAGCAGGTTGCCGGCGCCGCGGATCTCCAGGTCCTTCAGCGCCACCTGCATCCCGCTGCCGAGGTCGTTGTTGACCGCGATCGTCTCCAGCCGGTCGGCGGCGGTCTCCGAGAGCGGCTTGTTCTCGTCGTAGAGGAAGTAGGCGTAGGCACGCTCGCGACCGCGCCCGACCCGGCCGCGCAGCTGGTGCAGCTGGCTCAGTCCGTACTTGTCGGCACGGTCGATGATGATCGTGTTCGCGTTGGAGATGTCCAGACCCGTCTCGACGATCGTGGTCGATACCAGCACGTCGGCCCGCCGTTCCCAGAAGTCGTCGACGACCTGCTCCAGCTGGTGCTCGCCCATCTGGCCGTGCGCCACCGCGATGCGCGCCTCGGGGACGAGCTCGGCGAGGTGAGCGGCGACGCGCTGGATCGAGGACACCCGGTTGTGCACGAAGAACACCTGGCCCTCCCGCAGCAGCTCGCGGCGGATCGCCGCGGCGATCTGCTTGTCGTTGCGCGGCCCGACGTACGACAGGATCGGATGTCGGTCCTCCGGCGGGGTGGCCAGCGTCGACATCTCGCGGATGCCGGTGACCGCCATCTCGAGCGTGCGCGGGATGGGGGTGGCGCTCATCGCGAGGATGTCGACGTTCGTCTTCAGCTTCTTCAGCGCGTCCTTGTGCTCCACGCCGAACCGCTGCTCCTCGTCGATGATCATCAGGCCCAGGTCCTTGAAGACCACCTTCTCGGTGAGGATGCGGTGGGTGCCGATGACCATGTCGATCGAGCCGTCGGCGAGGCCCGCGACCACGTCCCGGGCCTGCGTGTCGCTCTGGAACCGCGACAGCGGACGCACCTTGACCGGGAACCCGGCGAAGCGCTCGGCGAAGGTCTCCAGATGCTGCTTGACCAGCAGGGTCGTCGGCACGAGCATCGCGACCTGCTTGCCCTCCTGGATGGCCTTGAACGCGGCGCGCACCGCGACCTCGGTCTTGCCGAAGCCGACGTCGCCGGAAAGCAGCCGGTCCATCGGCACCGGCTTCTCCATGTCGGCCTTGATCTCGTCGATCGTCTGCAGCTGATCGGGCGTCTCCGCGAACGGGAACGCCTCCTCCAGCTCTCGCTGCCACGGGGTGTCGGGGCCGAACGCGTGGCCGGTGGCCGCCATCCGCGCCGAGTAGAGCTTGACCAGCTCCACCGCGATGTCGCGCACGGCCCTGCGCGCCTTGCCCTTCGCCGCCGCCCAGTCGCTGCCGCCCATCTTGGAGAGCACGGGCGCCTCGCCGCCCACGTAGCGCGAGAGCTGGTCGAGCTGGTCGGTGGGCACCGAGAGCCGGTCGCCCGGATGCCCGCGCTTGGACGGCGCGTACTCGAGCACCAGATATTCGCGCACGCTCTTGACCGGGTTGCGTCCGCCGCCGGAGACCTCGCGCTGGGTGAGCTCGACGAACCGGCCGATGCCGTGCGTGGCGTGCACCACGAGGTCGCCGGGTGCGAGCTGCAGCGGGTCGACGACGTTGCGCCGCCGCGAGGCCAGCTTCTTCACGGCGCGTCGGTCGCCCGCGACCGTGCGACCGTAGAACTCGCTCTCGGTGACGACGGCGAGCTTCGCAGCGGGCGCGCGGAACCCGCTCTCCAGCGCGCAGGCGACGATCAGCGCCGTGCCGGGCTCGGGCGGGGCGAGGATCTCATCGACACGGCGCGCGGCGACGCCGCGCTCGGCCAGCACGTCGCGGGCCCGGTCGGCCAGCCCCGCGCCCGTGGCGGTGACCACGACGCGCCAGTCATCCCGCAGCAGCTCGGCGACAAGGCCCGTGGCGCCGTCGACGTTGCCCGCGAAGGAGGGGACGGATGCCGCGTCCACGCGCACCGCGTCGTCGTCCACGAGACCAGGTTCGGAAAGGTCCGCGACCTCGCCGCCATCCTCGCGCACCGCACGGGCGTCCGGAGCGGATCCTCCGGACGCGCGGCCCCAGGAGCTGAGCGTCCACCACGCACCGCCGCGCCCGCGCGCCGCCGCACGCAACGCGTCGAGCGTGACGAAGTCGCCGGCGCCGAGGTCGACAGGGGTGTCGGCGCCCGCGACCGCCGCGCTCCACGCCGCCTCGAGGAACTCGCGGTTGGTGTCGGCGAGGGTCGCCGCTCGCGTGCGGGCCCGCTCGGGGTCGACGAGGGCGACGGCCGCTGCCGGCGGCAGGTAGTCGACGAGGGTGACCAGCTCGGGCAGCAGCGCGGGGGTGAGCGACTCCATCCCCTCGACGGGGATGCCCTGCGACATCCTCTCCAGCATCCCGGAGAGCTCCGGGAAGGCCGGGATGAGCTCGAGCGCGCGGGATCTCACCTGGTCGGTGAGCAGCAGCTCCCGGCCCGGCAGCAGCTCGATCCGATCGACGGCGCCGGGGAGCGACCGCTGGTCGGCCACCGAGAAGGCCCGGATCTCGTCGACCTCGTCGCCGAAGAACTCGACGCGGTAGGGGTGGTCGGCGGTCGGGCCGAAGACGTCGAGGATGCCGCCGCGCACCGCGAACTCGCCACGCCGGGACACCATGTCGACGCGGTGATACGCCCGTTCGATCAGGCCGGCGATCGCGGCGTCGAGGTCGTCGCCGCGGGCTCCGGCGGCCAGCACGATCGGGGCGACATCGGCCAGGCCCGGGGCGAGGGGCTGGATCGCCCCCCGTACCGAGGCGGTCACCACGAGCGGGCTCCCGCCGTCCCAGGCGGCGATGCGGCGCAGCACCTCGAGGCGACGGCCGACGGTCTCGACACTGGGGCTCAGGCGCTCGTGCGGGAGCGTCTCCCACGCGGGCACGTGCAGGACCTCCGCACCGGGCAGCAGCGCCGCCAGCGCGGGACCGAGGGTCTCGGTCCGGCGGCCGGTGGGGGCGATCAGCAGCACGGCGGGCGGCAGCCCGTCTTCGCGGCGACGTTCCAGCAGGGCCGCCACGAGCGGGGCGTCGAGCGCCCCGACGACCGAGAACTCGGCGTCGGATGCCGCGGCGTCCAGCGCGGCGGCGAGGGTCTCGGACTGCGCGAGGGCGCGCGCGATCCCGGGAACTGTCACCCGACGATCCTACGGCCCACGCGACACCCCTACCCTCCGCCCCCGCCCCGTCCGCGCGAGACTGCATCTGCCGGGCTCGACATGCCGCGAGCGGGCTCGAACGCGGGCCGCGCCGGGCTCAGCGGGGCGCGTGCCAGCGCTGCTGCGCGGCGAGCAGGCCCTCGTCGACCAGCAGCTCGACGGCGTCCGCAGCCTCCGAGACGAGCGTGGGCAGCGCCTTGCGATCCGACGCCGAGAACGGGTCGAGCACCCAGTCGGCCGGATCCTGCCGGCCCGGCGGTCGGCCGATGCCGACCCGCACGCGTGAGAACTCCGCCGTGCCGAGCGCCTTGGCGACGTCCCTCACGCCGTTGTGGCCGCCGTGGCCGCCACCGGTCTTGAGCTTGAGCGTGTCGAACGGGATGTCGAGCTCGTCGTGGACGACGACCACCCGCTCGGCGGGCACGTCGTAGAACCTCGCCAGGTTCGCCGCCGGGCCGCCGGACAGGTTCATGAAGGTGTTCGGCTTGGCGAGCACGAGCCGGTCGGCGCCCGGGCGCAGCCGGGTCTCGACCACGCGCGCGCCCGCCTTGTGGGCACGGAAGGCATCGCCGCGACGCGCGGCGAGCTCGTCGAGCACCATCTGGCCGACGTTGTGACGCGTGGCCGCGTACTGCGGCCCGGGGTTGCCGAGACCGATCACCAGCCAGGTCTGCACCATGTCGGCGTCCTCTCCTCCCTCCCCATACTCCCCCGACGACCATGTCCCACTTCGGAGCGCTCAGGCAGTGTCTCAGCGGTCCGAAGTGGGACATCAACCGGTCGGAAGTGGGACACGGGTGGGGGTGCCGGATGCGGATCGCTCCGCGGCACGAGGATTACTCCGCGGCGGCCTCGGATTACTCCGTGGCGGCCTCGGACTGCTCCGCCGTCTCCTCGGCGGCGAGCGCGGCGGCCGGCACCGAGATCGCGACGACGAGCAGATCGGCCTCGCCGGCGAGCGCCGCGCCCCGAGGCAGCGTCAGGTCGGCGGCGGTGATGTGGGTGCCGTCTTCGAGGCCCTCGACGTCGACCTCGATGTTCTCCGGGATGTGCGTCGCCTCGACCTCGAGCAGCACGGTCGCGGCGTCCAGGTTCGCGATCGTGCCGGCGAAGGGCTCGCCCACGACGACGACCGGCACCTCGACCTGCAGCTTCTCGCCCTTGTTCACGACGAGCAGGTCGACGTGCTCGATGACCTGACGCACCGGGTCCTTCTGCACGTCCTTGACCAGCGCCAGCTGGCTCGTGCCCTCGACGTTCAGCTCCAGGAGGGCGTTCGCGCGGCGCAGCAGCAAGGCCACCTGATGGCCCGGCAGCGCGAGGTGCTGCGGGTCGGTGCCGTGGCCGTAGAGCACGGCGGGGATGTCGCCGGCGGCACGCAGGCGCCGGGCGAAGCCCTTGCCGAACTGGGTGCGCACCTGCGCGTCGACCTTGTTGTCCTCGGACATGGTTGTTCTCCTTGCGGGCTCGACGGCCCTATCGCTGGCGGGTGGCGTACCCGCGATGGTCTCGACTCGAACGCGAGTGCGTGAGGAAGCCGGTGGGCCGCACACCCTCGTCGATAACGGACCCGCATCCACGGGCCCCTCGCCGAAGTTCGTCCCGAGTCTACCAGCGCGGGCGGTACCATGAGGACGATGCGTCCGCGCCGTCGAAGGGGCTTTCCATGACCGTGCACCTGTCCGAGACCGTCGCTGCGACCCCGGCGTCCGACGCTCTCGTGGTGATCATCGGCGTGATGGCCCTGGTCTCGCTCATCGGCGTCGCGGGAGCCCTGTTCTCGCTCGGCCGCTCGCCCTACCGCAAGGACCGCTGACCCGGGGCCCTCAGGCGCCGGCCTGCTGCTGCATCGCCGCGTCGGCCTCGGCGACAATGCGGCGCATCCCTTCGGCCGCGTCCGCGCCCCGCCCGGCGGCCACCGCGAACGCGACGTCATGGTGCCACCGCACCGCATCGGGATTCGCCTCGTGCGGCATGAGCTCGTGTCGTGTGCGGCCGACGAGCACGGCGGCGACGGAGTCCGCCAGAGCGGCCAGCATCGCGTTTCCCGACGCCTCCAGCAGGGTGCGGTGGAACCGCACGTCCGCGGCGAGGTACCGGGCCCCGTCGGCGTCGTGCTCGGTGCGCGCCATCTCGACGACGGCGGCCGACAGCCGCTGACGCTGCGGGTCGGTGGCGGATGCCGCCGCCAGCCGTGCCGCGAGCGGCTCGATCGCGCTGCGCAGCTGGCTCAGCTCGCTCAGCTGACGAGCCCGCTCGGGGCCGCTCAGCCGCCACGCCATGATCTCGGGCGCGTAGAGGTTCCAGCGTTCGCGCGGCAGCACCTCCACGCCCGCCCTGCGCCGTACCGCGACCAGGCCCAGCGACTCCAGCACCCGCACCGCCTCACGGGCCGCCGAGCGAGAGACGCCCGCCGCGCCGGCGAGCTCGGCGGTGATCAGACGCGTGCCGGCCGGATGCCCGCCGTGCACGATCGCCGCCCCGAGACGCTCGACGAAGGCGTCGTGCACGGGGCTGAGGCGAGCGACGGCGACCATCCCTCGATTATGCCGTGTACGTGCACGCTCATCCCGGAAGAGATCGGACGAGCGATCGGGGACGACCACGAAAAGTCGTGCATATCTGACGTATATCTGATTATATGTAGGGCAAATAGACGGCGGTGCCGTCCCGCACCTCAGCCAGATCAAGGAAGCTCATGGCCGCTCTCGCACTCCTCCCGTCCGTCGCCTCGCTCTGGGCCGCGGCCGAAGACCCGTCGACCGTGCCCGCCGGGCAACTGGTGACGGCCGCCGTCGTCGGCATCGCGATCATCGTCGCGCTGATCAGCTGGGTCACACTGCATCCCTTCCTCGCGCTCACCCTCGGCGCCCTCGCGACCGGGCTGGTCGCGGGCATGCCCGTCGGCGACGCGGTCACGAGCTTCACGAGCGGCGTGGGCAGCACGATGGGCGGCGTCGGCGTCCTCATCGCCCTCGGGGCCGTCTACGGCAAGCTGCTGGCCGACTCCGGCGGCGCCGACCGCGTGGTCGACACCCTCGTGGACCGCGCCACGCCGCGCACGCTGCCGTGGGTCATGGGCGTCATCGGAGCCGTCATCGGCCTGCCGATGTTCTTCGAGGTGGGCCTCGTGCTCCTCGTGCCGGTGATCATCCTGGTGGCGCGCCGCTCGAGGCTCCCGCTGATGCGAATCGCGATCCCGACCCTCGCCGGCCTGTCCGCGATGCACGGGCTCGTGCCGCCCCATCCGGGCCCGCTCGCCGCGATCGACGCCCTGGACGCCAACCTCGGCCTGACGCTCGCGTTCGGCGTGATCGTGGCGATCCCGGCCGTCATCATCTCCGGGCCGCTGTTCTCGCGTCTCGCCGCCCGCTGGGTCGACGTGCCCGTGCCGGACCTGTTCGTCTCGGCGGAGGACGCCGGGCGCACACAGACCCGGCGCCCCTCCTTCGGCGCGACGCTCGCGAGCATCCTGCTGCCGGTCGCGCTCATGCTCGTCAAGGCCGTCGCCGACATCGTCGCCCCCGATTCGACCGACCCGTGGAAGAGCGTCCTCGACTTCCTCGGCACGCCGGTCATCGCGCTGCTGATAGCCGTCATCGCCGGGTTCTTCATCCTCGGACGCGGCGCCGGGTTCGACCGCGCGCGGCTCAACGCGACGGTGGGCTCCTCGCTCGGTCCGATCGCCGGCATCCTGCTGATCGTCGGCGCCGGGGGCGGCTTCAAGCAGGTGCTCGTGGACACCGGCATCGGCCAGGTGATCGCCGACCTCGTCGCCGGCTCCTCGATCTCGGTCCTCGTGCTGGCATGGCTCGTCGCGGTCGTCATCCGGGTCGCCACCGGGTCGGCGACGGTCGCGACCATCACCGCCGCCGGCATCCTGCAGCCGCTCACCGAGACCCTCGACGCCCCCATGACGGCGTTGCTCGTGCTGGCCATCGGCTCCGGCTCGGTCTTCCTCTCGCACGTCAACGACGCCGGCTTCTGGCTGATCAAGGAATACCTCGGCCTCTCGATCCCGCAGACCCTGAGGTCGTGGACCGTCCTCGAATGCCTCATCTCGGTGACGGGCCTGGGCGGCGTGCTCGTGCTGAGCCTGTTCGTGGGAGCGTGACCGCGATGACGACGCATCCGGCCGTCCTCGTGTTCATGGGCGTGTCCAGCACCGGCAAGTCGACCGTCGCGGCGATGCTCGCCGGGCGACTGGGCTGGCCGTTCCAGGAGGGCGACGACCTGCACCCGGCCGCCAACGTCGCCAAGATGGCCGCCGGCCACGCCCTCGACGACGCGGACCGCGCTCCGTGGCTCGACACCGTGGCGGCGTGGATCGACGAGCGGATCGACCGCGGCGAACCCGGCATCGTCACCTGCTCGGCGCTCAAGCGCCGCTACCGCGACGTGCTGCGCCGCGACGAGGTGACCTTCGTGCACTTCACCGGCGACCGCGCGCTCATCCTCGACCGGATGATGCGCCGGCAGGGACACTTCATGCCGCCCGCGCTGCTGGACTCCCAGTTCGGCACGCTCGAGCCGCCCGCCCCCGACGAGCGGTCGATCGCGGTCGACGTGGCACGGACGCCGGCGCAGCAGGCCGACGAGATCGTCCGGCGGCTCGGCCTGGCGCCGTGGCCGTGAGCGACCCCGGCCCACGGGCGCGGAGCCGGTACAGTGACGTGGGCGGATCCGCCCACCCGACTTGTGGAGCAGCGACATGGTGACAACGACTCAGGCGACGGCGAATATCGGTGTGGTGGGCTTGGCGGTGATGGGGTCGAACCTGGCCCGCAACCTCGCCAGCCGCGAAGGGAACACGGTGGCGGTGTACAACCGGAGCCGGTCCAAGACCGACGAGCTGGTCGCCGAGCACCCCGAGGCCGGCTTCGTGCCGACGTTCTCGTACGAGGAGTTCGCGGCGTCGCTGCAGAGGCCGCGCGCCGCGATCGTCATGGTCAAGGCCGGTGCGGGCACGGATGCCGTCATCGACGAGCTGGTCAAGGTGTTCGAGCCGGGCGACATCATCGTCGACGGCGGCAACGCGCTGTTCACCGACACGATCCGTCGCGAGAAGGCCGTGCGCGCCACGGGCCTCAACTTCGTCGGGATGGGCGTCTCCGGCGGCGAGGAGGGCGCGCTGCTCGGCCCGTCGCTCATGCCCGGCGGCTCCGACGAGTCGTGGGTGACGCTCGGCCCGATCCTGCGCTCCATCGCCGCGGTCGCAGGCGGCGAGCCGTGCGTGACCCACGTCGGTCACGACGGCGCCGGCCATTTCGTCAAGATGGTGCACAACGGCATCGAGTACGGCCTGATGGCGGCCTACGCCGAGGGCCTCAACATCCTCAAGCATGCCAATATCGGCGCGCGCGCG
>JASGDW010000009.1:0-6931 GCA_047606965.1 Microbacterium sp. | reverse complement strand
CGCCGCGCGCTCACCCGGCGCGGGTCAGGCGACGACGCAGCGCCCGCCGACCGCGCCGCATCACGAGCGCATGCGCCGCGACGAACGCGGGGCGCGTCAGCTGCGGGAGACGCCGCATCCACGGCTTCTGCGGGCTGACCTCCCAGCGCACCACGGCCGCCGTCCCGCGCCCGCTCCGGTACAGCTCCACCCTCCCGGCGCCCCGCAGATCGCCGGCGCTGCGGGCGCACAGGCGCACCCCGGGCGTCACCTCGGTGAGGACGAGGTCGGCGCGCAACCCGAACCCGAGCGGACTGCGCACCCACATCGTCACCCGGTCGCCGGCCTCGGGGCCGGCCGCCTTCACGTGCTCCGACGCGATGCGCACGCCGCGCCACGGCGCCGCCGTGTCGGCGGGCTCGAGCACGCGCAGCAGCTCCGCCCAGCAACGTCGCGGATCCGCCGGAAGCCGCCACACTGTGCGGAAGCGGTAGGCCGCCGACACCCTCAGCTCCGCACCCGCCGGCGGAGCAGGTCGATGCGCGCCTGGAGCTGCGCGACCGTGGCGTGCGAGACGGCGGGGCCGCCGCACAGCCGCCGCAGCTCCGCGTGGACCATCGCGTGCGGCTCACCGTACTGACGGGCGTAGAGCCCGACCAGGCTGTTCAGCAGCTGCCGCTGCTCGGCGAGGGTGCGGTGCAGCGCGACCGGCGGGGCAGCGGCGTCCGACTGCTCGCCGCCTGCCTCCCGGGCCTCGCGTGCACGGCGGTGCCGACCCTGCCGCGCCTGCCGCGTCAGCAGCAGCTCGTGCACGTGCTCGGGCTCGAGCAGACCCGGGATGCCGAGGAACTCCTCCTCCTCGGGCGTGCCGGGCACCGCGAGCTGACCGAACTCCCGCCCGTCGTACAGCACCCGGTCGAAGTGCGCGAGCGAGCCGAGGGCCTGGTAGCCGGGATCCTCTGTCAGCGCGTCGGAGGCCTTCTCCTCGCGCTCGGCGGCGTCCATGAGCTCCTGCTCGGCGTCCCACATGTCGTCGCCGTCGCCGTCGCGATCCAGCGCGTGGTCGCGCTGCCGTTCGAGCTCGTTCGCGAGCGCGAGCAGCTGCGGCACGTTCGGCAGGAACACGCTCGCGGTCTCGCCGCGACGCCGCGCACGCACGAACCGACCGACCGCCTGCGCGAAGAACAGCGGCGTCGAGGCGCTCGTCGCGTACACGCCCACGGCGAGCCGGGGAACGTCCACCCCCTCGGAGACCATCCGCACCGCGACCATCCACCGGGACTCCGACCGGGCGAACGCCTCGATGCGCGCGGAGGCCTCCGCCTCGTCGGAGAGGACCACGGTCGGCGCTTCGCCCGAGATCTGCGCGAGGATCCCGGCGTAGGCGCGCGCGGCGGTCTGATCGGTCGCGATGACCAGCCCGCCGGCGTCCGGCACCTGCTCGCGCACCTCGCTCAGCCGCCGGTCGGCCGAACGCAGCACCGCGGGGATCCACTCCCCGGCGGGATCGAGCGCGGTGCGCCACGCCTGCGCCGTGACGTCCTTCGTGTTGTCCTGGCCCAGGTGCGCCTCCATCTCCTCCCCCGCCCTGGTGCGCCACCGCATCCGACCGGCGTAGACGAGGAACAGCACCGGGCGCACGACGCCGTCCTCGAGGGCGCGCCGGTAGCCGTAGGCGTAGTCGGTGCGCGAGACGCGCACACCCCGGGCGTCGGGGTGGTACTCGACGAACGGGATCGGCGCGGTGTCGCTGCGGAACGGCGTGCCGGACAGCTGCAGCCGGCGGGTCGCGCGCGCGTAGGCCTCGCGCAGCGCGTCGCCCCAGCTGAGCGCGTCACCACCGTGGTGCACCTCGTCGAGGATCACGAGCGTGCGGGCGTCGAGCACCAGGTCGCGGTGCACGGACGCCTTCACCGCGACCTGCGCGTAGGTCACCGCGACCCCCTGGTACTGGCGGGAGGGCCTGGCGTGCCGGTTGCTGAAGCGTGGGTCGAGGCGGATGCCGACGCGGGAGGCGGCGTCCGCCCACTGGGTCTTCAGGTGCTCGGTGGGGGCGACCACCACGACGCGGTCGACGACGCGCCGCCGCAGCAGCTCGCTGGCCAGACGCAGCGCGAAGGTGGTCTTGCCGGCGCCGGGCGTGGCGGCGGCGAGGAAGTCGCGCGGACCCTTGCCGGGACCGTCCGGGCCGTCGAGCGAGAAGTAGAGGTCGAGCGCCTCGGCCTGCCATGCGCGCAGGCGCTGCGCGGTGCCCCACGGCGCGCGCTGCGGGTACGACGGCGAGAGGTGATCGGCCGCGAATCCGCCGATGTGCCCGGGCTCCTCGCCGGGCACCGTCTCGTCCACGTCCACCTCCGATCCACCGCACGCGAGAGTCCACGATAGGCGAACCCGCTGACACGGGCGCCCCGCGAGGCGCGAAACTCAGGACGCGCGTGGCGACACGCCGACCCGAGAGCGCGGATGCCGGGTGGGAGGCATGAACGTCCTGAGTTCCGCGCCGATCGCGGCGGGGCCGAGGGTACGCTGAGCCGCATGTCTGCCGCCGCGGAGAACCCGAACCGCTCCCCTCTCGTCGAGAACGAGGGGGCACACCCGTGGCGGCGGTTCGTCGCTCTCGGCGACTCGTTCACGGAGGGCATTGGCGACCCCTCGCCCGAGTCCCCCGGCGGGAACCGCGGGTGGGCCGACCGCGTCGCCGACGTGCTCGCGGCCGGGGTCGACGACTTCGCCTACGCGAACCTCGCGGTGCGCGGCAAGCTCATCGCGCAGATCGTGGCCGACCAGGTCGAGCCTGCGCTCGCCCTGCGCCCCGACCTCGTCACGTTCTGCGCCGGCGGCAACGACGTCATCCGCCCCGGCACCGACCCCGACGAGATCGCGGCGCAGTTCGAGGACGCCATCATCCGGCTGAGCTCCCAGGGCGCGACGATCGTGGTGTTCACCGGCATCGACGTGGCGTTCGCGCCGGTGTTCCGCACGTTCCGCGGCAAGGTCGCGATCTACAACGAGAACGTGCGGGCGATCGCGGAGAGGTACGACTGCGTCGTGGCCGACCAGTGGGCGCTCAAGGAGATCCAGGACCCGCGGTTCTTCGCCGACGACCGGCTGCACCTCAACCCGCTCGGCCACCACGAGGTCGCACGGATGGTGCTGCGCGCGCTCAACGTCCCGAACGATCTGATGCCGATGCAGCCGGAGCCGCTCCCCCGCCTCACCTGGCGCCAGGCGCGGACCGGTGACCTCGTCTGGGCGCGGGCCCACCTCGTCCCCTGGGTGCTGCGGCGGCTGCGTCACCAGTCCTCCGGCGACGACGTCACGGCGAAACGCCCGGACGCCGCGCCCGTGGTCGTCGAGCCCGATCAGGGCTGATCCGCGGGCGGATGCCGTAGCGCCCACAGGGCCACGGACGCCGCCGCCGCCACGTTGAGCGAGTCCACGCCGCCCGCCATCGGGATCGTCACCACGCTGTCGGCCGCCGCCAGGGCCGCGCGGCTCAGGCCGTGGCCCTCGGCGCCCAGAGCGAGCGCGACCCGCTCGGGCCGTGACGCGGCGAAGGCGTCGAGCGTGATCGCGTCGGACCGCAGAGCGAGGGCGGCGAGGTGGAAACCGGCGTCCCGCAGCAGCGCTGAGGCCCGTGGCCAGAGCGGGAGCCGCGTCCACGGCACCTGGAAGACCGCGCCCATGCTGACGCGCACGCTGCGCCGGTACAGCGGGTCGGCGCAGCGCTCGCCGACGAGCACGGCGTCGGCGCCGAGCCCCGCGGCGGCACGGAAGATCGCGCCGACGTTCGTGTGGTCGACGAGGTCCTCCAGCACGACGACGGTGCGCGCCTCGCGCAGGACGGCGGACGCCTCCGGCAGCGGCGGCCGGTGCATCGCCGCGAGGGCGCCGCGATGGACGGCGTAACCGGTGAGCCGCTCGGCGACGCCCGAGGGGACCACGTAGACGGGGGCCTCGCCGGCGAGGGACGCGGCGTCTGCAAGCCACTTCTCCTGCACCAGCAGCGACCTCGGCCGGTGCCCCGCTCCGACCGCCCGGGCGATCACCTTCGCCGACTCGGCGATGTACAGCCCGCCCGCCGGCTCGAGCAGCCGGCGCAGCCCGACGTCCGTGAGGTCGCGATAGTCGGCCAGTCGCGCATCGGCGGCGTCCTCGATCCGTTCGATCCGCATCTCCCCACCCAACCACCTCCGCCGCGCGCGACGAAACATCCCCGAAAAGCGCGGGGCGTACGCTCGGAGCGAGGTGATTCCGTGCCCGTCGTGTCCCAGCTGGACCCCGAGACCAGCGTCCTGGTCGAGCGGGCGGTTGACGCGCTCTGCGGCCGGCGCATCGCGGTGCTGACCGGCGCCGGCGTCTCGACCGATTCCGGCATCCCCGACTACCGCGGCAAGGGCGCGCCCACGCGCACCCCCATGACGGTTCAGCAGTTCCTCGCGAACGAGTCCGCCCGTCGGCGCTACTGGGTGGGCAGTCACCTCGGCTGGCGGCGCTTCGCCGCCGCCGACCCGAACGAGGGGCACGAGGCGATCGCGGCGTTGGAGCGCGACGGGATCGCGACGGGCGTGGTCACCCAGAACGTCGACGGTCTGCATGTGCGCGCCGGCAGTCGGCGGGTCGTCGAACTGCACGGCACGATGCGCCGCGTCGTATGCCTGCGGTGCGGACAGGTGTTCGACCGCCGCGACCTCGCGGTGCGCGTGGAGAGCGACAACCCCTGGCTGCGCACCGACGTCGACCTGCCCCTCGGCCCGGACGGCGATGTCGCCGCCGAGGCCGTCGGCGAGTTCGTCGTGCCCGCGTGCAGCGTCTGCGACGGCGTGCTCAAGCCCGATGTGGTCTTCTTCGGCGAGTTCATCCCGGCCGAGAAGTTCCGTGAGGCGGAGCAGATCCTGCGGGCCGCGGAGGCCCTCCTCGTCGCGGGTTCCTCCCTGGTCGTCAACTCCGGGGTGCGACTGGTCGAGCGGGCGCGGCGCCGGCGGCTTCCGGTCGTCATCGTCAACCGGGGGCAGACCCGTGTCGACGGCCGCGCCGCGGTGAAGATCGACGCCGGGGCCAGCGACGTCCTGGGAGCGTTCGCAGAAATGCTGCCCGCCGTGCGGTGAGAATGGTCGTATGACCCGCCTCCTGCTGATCCGTCACGGCGAGACCGACTGGAACCGCGACCGCAGGATCCAGGGCGTCACCGACATCCCCCTCAACGACACCGGGCGACGTCAGGCGGCGCAGACCGCTCAGCTGCTGCGGACGATCCTGCCCGCGGACGTCCCGGCCACCGTCGTCGCCAGCGACCTGCTGCGCGCGCAGGAGACCGCGGCGATCATCGCCCGCGAGCTCGGGCTCGACGAGCCGGTGCTCTCGCCGCTGCTGCGCGAGCGCGCGTACGGCGAGGGCGAAGGCCTCGACGTCGCGGAGTTCACGGCCCGCTTCGGCGGTCACACGACCGAGGTGCCGGGCGCGGAGTCGCCGGCGGCGCTGCGCGTGCGGGCGATCGAGGGGCTGCGGCAGGCGATCGCAGGCTCGCGTCGGCGGACCGGCACCGCGCAGGCGGCGCTGATCGCCGTCGCCCATGGCGCGCTGATCCGCGAGGTGGTCGCGCATGCGAGCGGCGGCGACTTCCCGGCGCCTGGGCAGCGGCTGAGCAACGGCTCGGTGCACGAGTTCCTCGTCGAACGCGATCGGATGCGGCTGCTCTCCTTCAGCGCGGCCTGACCGCCGACGTCACGCCAGGAACCGGGCGATCGCCTCCGCGGCTTCACGCGGCGTCTCGTAGTGGATCAGGTGGCCGACGTCGGCGATCTCCACGAGCTCGGCGTCCGGGAACAGCGTCCGCAGCACGCGCTCGGCCTCGATCGGGGTGATGTCGTCGCGCTGGGCGGCCACCAGCAGAACCGGCACGCCGATGCGAGGGGCGAATTCGCGCACGTCGTGCGAGACGGAGGCCAGGAACGCGTCCAGCAGGACGTCGCGGTCGGCGAAGCCGGAGAAGTAGGCGTCGTGCTGCGCGTGCACGAAGCGGCGCAGCCGTCTGTCTCGGGTCTTGGCCATCGAGGCGCTCATGGCGCGCACGATGACCCGGTTGCGCAGCAGCGACTCCCCCGCCCGACGGGGCAGCCTCGCGGCCGCCCGGTAGTAGGCCACCGCGAGTCGGGTCAGGATGCCGCGCGGCCCCTCCAGCGCGGGTGCGCCGATCGGGTTGATCAGGATCAGGCGCGGGACGGCCAGTCCCCGGGCGACCGCCGCGGACGCGACGATAGAGCCGAACGAGTGCCCCACGACGACGGCGCCCGGCGCCACCCGCGCGGCGAACCCTGCGAGCCAGCGCGCATAGGCGTCGAGGTCGTGCGCGGTGCCCGGCAGAGGGCTGCTCTCGCCGAATCCCGGAAGATCCGGCGAGACGATGCGCAACCCGGGGAGGTAGGACACGACCGGCTCGAGCCCGTGGTGGTCGCCGCGGAAGCCATGGACGAGCAGCAGCGTCGTCCGGGCGTCCTCGGGTCCGTAGACCCAGTACGCCGTGGTGCCGCCGTCGATGTCGACCGTGTGCCGCGACACCGGCATCGCGGCCAGACGTTCGGCGTACGCGGCGGGCAGGAGCACCCTTCGAGTCTACGGCGGCGAGCCGGGGCGGCGGTGTCGGAGACCGCCGCTACCGTGGCGGGATGAGCAGCTCCGATTCCCTCACCGACCTCGCGTGGGCACGCCAGGTCGGCGTTTTCGATCTCGAGACGACGGGCGTCGACGTCGTACACGACCGCATCGTGACGGCGCACGTCGGGCTGCTGTCCGCCGACGGCACGGTGATCCGCCGCGACGACTGGCTCGCCGATCCCGGGGTGGAGATCCCCGCCGCCGCCACCGCGGTCCACGGGGTGACCACCGCCCAGGCCCGGGCCGACGGCCGGCCGGCGCACGAGGTCGTGGCCGAGGTGGTCGCGGCGCTGCGTGG
>JASGDW010000008.1:0-14903 GCA_047606965.1 Microbacterium sp. | reverse complement strand
GCGTCGCGCGAGAGGAAGCCGGCCTTCTTCAGGGTCGGACGGTTGTTCTCGGCGTCGATCTCGTTGAGCGCGCGCGCGATGCCCAAGCGCAGGGCTCCGGCCTGGCCCGAGGGGCCGCCGCCGGAGATGCGGGCGATCACGTCGTAGGCGCCGGCGAGCTCGAGCACCGTGAAGGGGTCGGTGATCAGCTGCTGGTGCAGCTTGTTCGGGAAGTAGTCCTCGAGGGTGCGGCCGTTGACCGTGATCGTGCCCGAGCCCGGGACCAGGCGCACGCGCGCGATGGCCTGCTTGCGCCGACCCACGGCGGCGCCGGGGACGGAGAGCACGGGGCGGGCAGTCGGGGCCGCGGCCTCGTCTGCCGGGGTCTCGGTGGAGTAGCTGTTCTCGGAGATGTTCGCCATGAGTGTGTCCTTCAATCCTGGGCGGCGCGCTGGGCGACCTGGTCGAACGTGTAGGTCTTGGGCTGCTGCGCGGCGTGCGGGTGCTCGGCGCCGGCGTACACCTTCAGCTTCGACAGCTGCGCCCGGCCCAGGCTGTTCTTGGGGAGCATGCCGCGCACGGCCTTCTCCACGGCGCGGACCGGGTTGCGCTCCAGGAGCTCGGAGTAGGTCACGGCCTTGAGGCCGCCCGGGTAGCCGGAGTGGCGGTACGCCTTCTTCTGAGCCAGCTTCTGGCCGGTCAGGGCGACCTTGTCGGCGTTGACGATGATGACGAAGTCACCGGTGTCGACGTGGTTGGCGAAGGTGGCCTTGTGCTTGCCGCGCAGCAGTGCCGCGGTGTGCGAAGCGAGGCGTCCGAGGACGACGTCGGTCGCGTCGATGACCAGCCATTCGCGCTGGATCTCGCCAGCCTTGGGGGTGAAAGTGCGCGTCACAGTAGTGCTGCTTCCTTGATCGAACGGAGAGGTTCGTGAATCCCGCTCCGGGGTGGTTCGTCGTGGCGGACGCCGCGTCGAACACGCCAGTGGAGGGCTCACGTTCGCATGACCGGCCGCAGTGACCGGGCACCAAAGCAACAGCCTACGCTATCCCGGGCCGGCACGCCATTCGGCCCGCCCGCCCCGGGAGGGACGGCGTCCGCGGATGTCGTCGCGCAGGCTCTCCGGCCCGGCCGGCGCCCCGACGGGCGTCACCGCGCCGTGATACCGAGCAGGACGAGCGCCTGCACCGCCTCGGCACGGTCGCGCACGCCGAGCTTGCGGTAGAGGGAGCGCAGCTGTGACTTGACCGTGTTCGGCGAGACGACCAGCGCCTCGGCCAGCTTCGCCACGGTCTCGTGCCGGGCGAGCTCGCGGGCGACGGCGAGCTCGCGGGCGGTGAGCCGGGGCCGGATCGTCCCGGCGTCCGGGATCAGCGCGAGCGCCCTGGCGCGTTCCACCCGCGCCGCGAGCGGCGTGCCGGCGGAGGCCCGCGCCAGCGCGTCGAGCGAGGAGGCGGGCAGCAACGCCAGCGGCAGCAGCATCCCCCGGTCCTCCAGCAACACCCGCAAGGGGTCGATCAGCGCATCTGCGTCGCCGGGGCGGCACTGCGCCGCCGCCGCGGCGCGTAGCGCCAGGTGCTCGGCACGCAGCCGGTTCGGCATCGCCTGCGGCTCGTACTCCGGCAGCGACCGGAGCGCCCGCAGCGGGTCGCCCTCCGCCAGCGCGATCCTGGCACGGCCGATCGCCGTCCGCGGCCCCTCGGCCGACTTGGCCAGCGCCTGCTCGGCCGCCACGGCGTCCCCGCGCGCGAGCTCCGCCAGCGCCCGGGAGTGCCGCAGCCGGGCCTGCGGCACGGTGTGCACGGCGTGCCGCGACCGCTGGGTGCGGATCGCCTCCTCCAACACCAGGAGCGCCTCCTCCGGCCGGTGCCGCATCAGCAGGACGATGACCTCCGCGTGCGTCAACAGGGGCCAGTGCTCGTTCGCCGGCATCGTCGGATCGAGGATCCGCAACGCCGCCGATGCCGCATCCGGGTCCGCGTCCTCCAGCGCGAAGACGGCGCGGGCGAGGTGGAAGAAGGTGCCGGAATAGCCGTCGCGCGCTCCCTCCGGCCAGCGGCGGTCAGCCGCGTCCGCGACGACCGACGCGGCCTGGCGCACATCGCCTGCCGTGGCCATCACCCCGGCGACGAGGCCCTGCGCCACGGCTCCCCCGAGCGAGCCGCGGGCGTCGTAGCTGGCCAGGGCGTGGCGGAAGCAGTCCAGAGCCGTGTCCATGTCATCCGCATAGAAGAAGCTGACGCCGAGGTGCATGCACAGCATCGGCTCGCTGCGGCCGAGCCGGTCGCGCGCGGGAAGCTCCATGGTGCGCAGGACATCGTAGGCGTCACGGGCGGCGCGTGCGGCACCGGCGAGGTTCCCGCTGAGCCGCTGCGCCACCGACTCCGAGGTCCGCAGCAGCGCGCGATCCGACGGCGAGGCCTTCGCCCGCTGCGTCCGGGCGCCGTAGAGGGCCAGGGCGAAATACTCCAGCGCCCGCAGCCGGGTCTGGGGGCGCGCATTCGCGATGATCGCCAGCAGCATCGCGATCAGGGGCCAGGAGCGCAGCGTCATCGACGGCACCTGCCGGAACAGCATCCGCACCTGGGCTCCGTACCGGAGCAGATCGAGCCAGGATTCGCGCACGATGTCGTTGGCCAGGGCCCAGTCGGCACACTCCACCGCGCGTCGCAGCGCCGGGAAGGGGTTGCCCTCCGCCCGCTCCCACAGCGCGATCCGCCGCGTCAGCGCGTGACGCGCCGTCGGTCCGACCCGTGCGATGATCTCCTGCTGCGCGGCGTACCGGATGATCGGCGAGAACACGAACCGGGCCGTGCTGGCACGGGGCATGGGCTGCGTCCAGGCGCCCAGGCCCTCCTGCTCGGCACGTTCGAGCAGTGTCGCGGCATCCGGCCGGCCCGTGAGCTCGGCGGCGAAGGCGTCGTCGATCCCGTCGGGCAGGCATGCGCGCATCACGAAGTCGGCCAGCTCCTCATCCCATGCCGCGCCGCGGATGCGGAACAGCGACCGCGCCGCGGCGCGCACCGCGTCCTCTCCACCGATGTCCTGCGCGGTGGAGGCACCCAGGGCCAGGACGCGGGCGATCGCCGGCGCACCGCCGGCCAGCAGCGTCTCGCTGACCTGCGCCGGGTCGTCGAGCAGCGCGTCCGCCTCGTCCGGGCGCAGCGCCAGCTCGCCGGCGGTGATCGGCGAGTCGGCCAGATCGAGCGTCAGCGCCGGCTCGGTCAGCGCGCACCTGCGCCGCACGGTCGCCCGCAGCGAGAGCTCGGGCACGTCGCGCAGCACGCGCAGCAGGCCCCGCTGGGTCTCGTCGTCGAGCAGGTCGGCTTCGTCGAGTGCGAGCGAGACGGGGCCCGAGATGCGCCGGATGCCGCGCGTGAGCAGTTCCCAGACGTCGTCGACGAAGGGCAGGCCCTCCGCCGCCCACAGCGGATTGCTCTCGTCGATGAGCCCGTAGTCCTCGAGGGAGGAGGCGACGCAGGTCACGAACGCCGGGCCCGAGGATGCGCCGTCGGGCACGCGGAGCCAGACGCCGCCAGAGCGCGTCGCCCGTGCCCATTGCGCCATCGCGACCGTCTTGCCGTAGCCGACAGGCGCGACGGCCGCCACGAGCGGCGCCGGTGCGGCGAATCGCGTCACCAAGCGGGGTCTCACGATCATGCCCTGACCGACGCGGGGCACCCCCTCAAGAGCCATCTCCACCTCCGACGCGATCCCAGAATAGGGCGCACATCGGCCGGCGCGGGAGGTTTGGGGTGAATCCGCGGGTGAAATCGCCCGCGACGCCGTGACGCGCTCCACGCCCGCCTCCTACCGTCGAGCCCGCGCGCTGACGGCCTGCGGGCGATCACCCGAAGATCGCCCGCTCGTCCGTCGGCGCCGACGCCGACCCGCGCGGCGTCGATCCTGCACATCCCTGGAAGCTGCCATCCCACCCGGAGGTCGCCGTGCGATCCGACGTCACCGCCGTCTTCACCCTGTCCGACACCGTCCTGGCCACGACCTCCGCATCGCCCCCGGGCCCGGGCCTCACGTTCCTCGCGGTCGTGATCGGCCTGCCCCTGCTGGTGGCCGCCGTCGCGCTGCTGTTGATCCGACGGATGCGCTGATGACCACGCCGCATCCCGCAGACGATGTCCGTGATGGTCAGGGGGGTGAAATCGAGGGTGAGATCGCGACACGTCCCGCCCACGCGTCCGGGAGACACGGCGAGACTCGTCCTCGAGCAGCGGACGATGAAACGTCGATGATGACGCGACCGCTCGGCGACGACCCGAAAGTCGCCGAGCGCGTCCGGCTGCCGATCGACGAACAGAGGCTCCCTATGAAGACCGCTGTATCCACCGCCCAGGCGCCGTCCTCCATCAGAGCGGACGCAATCGACACGCTCGGCAGCGACCTCGTCGGGCTCATCGACGCGAGGCAGTTCGACCAGGCCACCCATCTGCTGCTGGGCCACGTGCGCGCGGCTTTCGCGCAGGACCCGGCGACCGTGGGCGAGACGATCGACCGGTTGCCCCCCGAGGCGCTGGACCTGCACCCCGCCCTGCGCGCGATCGCCGTCTTCCCCGGCGCCGGTGCGCAGACGCTCGTCCCGACCGGCACCGGCGCGCCGCCGCGGGAGGTGAACGGCCTGTCCGAGGACGAACGCGACTGCTACCACCTGAGCCGCGTCATCGCCCTGCGGATGCGCTCCGAGTTCGCCAAGGCGAAGGAGGTCGCGACCTGGCTACGGCCACGACTGCGCAACGCCTCGAGCCGTCACACCCGGTCGGAGCGACACGTGCTGGCGGGGATGTTGACGCAGCTGGGCCTGGCCGAGTTGCTGGCAGGCGACATCGACCAGGCGGTCTCGGACTTCGAGGAGGCCGCGACCCTTCCCGTCGCTCCCGCGAAGGCGGTCTTCACCAGCGATGCGCTGGTCTACGCCGCGGTCGTCCATGCGATGATGGGCAGACTGCGCCTGGCCGAGTCCACCGTGGCACAGGCCCGCCTGCTGGCGACGCGCAACGGCCGGCACCTCGGCCGGATCAGGGATCGGGAGCAGCTCGTGCGCGCCGTGGTCGCGGTGGAACGGATGTCGGCGGACGCCGAGAAGCTGCTGCGCACGATGGATGTCCGCCACGGAGACGAGCTGTGGCCGGTGCGGCTGCTCACGCGCGGACGCTGGGACATCGCGCGCGGCAACCCCGCCGGGGCTCTGGACGACGCCGGGCTGGCGCTGCGCATCCATCCGGTTCCGGCCGGGTCGCTGGCGGCGGAGGTGGCCGCAGCGCTCCGGCTCGACGCCGGCACCGCGCTCGGGCTGTCGACGACGGCGGAGACGGTGGACGAAGCCACGGGTCCGATGACGATGCTGGCCCGCGCGCGTCGGCAGCTCGTCGAGGCGGCACGCGCACGCCACGTCGCCCGCGACGTCGCCGCGGACATGCGGGTCGGCCCCTCCCTGCGGGTGGAGGCGATGCTGCTGGCGAGCTGGTCGCACGAACAGCTCACCGGCAAGCCCGACGCCGCGCTGGTGTCCTCCGCGGGCGCGCTGATGACGGCGGAGGGGCTGTGGCGCCCCCTCGCGCTGGTCCCCGCCCGTTACGCCGGCCTCGTCGGGGGGTCGGAGGCCGAGGTGCGCAGCATCGTGCACGAGCCCGCGGCCAGGATCGTGCTCAGCAGAAGAGAGCGCGACGTGCTGCGGCGGCTGGCGAGTCCCGGCTCGTTCGAGCAGATCGCGCAGGAGCAGCACGTCTCGGTCAACACGATCAAGACGCAGGTGCGTTCGATCTATCGCCGGCTCGATGTCAGCTCGCGGGACGAGGCGATCATCGCGGCCGCCACGCAGGGGCTCTTCGACGCCGAGCAGCAGAGCCCGCACTGAGGCCGTCTCCGGATCGGTCGCCGTCCCGGCGGCCGGGGCCTCCCTTCGTCGGCGCCGGAGTGATCCCGCGGGTGAGGTCGAAGGTGATACTGGCCACATGCACATGCCTTGGCCATGACACGGGGCGAGGATGAACTCCACAGACCGATCGCGACCGGCGTCCGGAGACGACGCCTTCGTCCCCCTCAGCGATGCGGACCGCAGCATCAGGGAGAGGACGCAGGTGACGGACAGCCTCGACGCGACGCCCTCGCAGGAACGACGCTCCGTGGCCGTGCGCCTGCGGGAAGCGCACGAGGCGGGCGACGTCGAGCGTGTCGCCACGCTGACGGATGGCGCGCCGGTCGAGACCTGGTTCGCGGTGCCGCCGGACGAGCTGCGCGGCATCCTCGCCGCGATCCCTCCGGCCGTGCTGCGCAACCGCCCCGGCGCCTACGCGCTGGCGATGCTGCTCCGCGTCGCGCCGGTGCTACGACACCAGCCGCACGAGCCCGAGCCGATCACCTGGGTACGCGCCAGCGTCGCGGCCGCCGCCGCGCGTCTGCGCGGTTCCCCCCGCGCCGCGCTGCGTATCGGCGGGGACTGGACGCCTCGGAGCGCCGAGTCGATCCCGAACGGCGTGCTGTTCGACCAGACCGGCGGCTGGAACGCCTTCGTCGCACTGCAGAACGGGGTGACGCTGATGCTCGCGGGCGAGCTCGGGACCGCGCTCGCCCGGTTCACCGCGGCCCGGTTCTCGCCACCGCCGAGCGCCCTGAGCCTGCTGGTGCGCGACTCCTATGTGAAGTCCGCGCTCGTGCATGCCCTGTTCGGCGACCCGGCGATGGCCCGCACTCTGCTCGACGCGGGCGCCGCGACATCGCGCACCGAGAGCTGGATCGAGCCCGGGATCGATGCGCACGCCCAGATCGCCGAGGCGCTGCTGCAGTCGGCGGCCGGCGACGCGGCGGCCGCGGAGCGCATCGACGCCGTCTCGCTGCCCGACGTGGGCGAGCTCTGGCCGTTCTACGTCCACGCGATGCGCACCGTGTACGACCGTCTCGGGCGGCCGACGGACGGGCTGCACCGCATCAAGACGCTGGAGGCCGCGTCGCCCGCGCGAGTGGTCGGCGACGGCTTCCCCGGCAGCGTCTTCGAGACGACGCTGGCCACGGATGCCGCGCTGCGGGGAGACGTGCGAGGCGCGCGTCTGCTGCTCGCCCCGGCCGATCCGCAGCTGCTGACGACGCGGTTGGCGGCGGCCCTCATCGACCTGGTCGCGGGGCATCCGGCGCCCGCGCTGCGCGGCGCGATGTCGCTGCGGACGGAGACGATGGGGCTGCGGCGGCTCGACATGCAGCGCACCGCGATCGTGGCCACCGCCCTGCACCGGCTCGGGGAGATCGAGACGTGCGTGGAGGTGCTGACCCGGATGGCGGACGCCCCCGGCGGTCTCAGCCGCGAGGAGCTGGGGCTGCTCGGGCCGGAGCTGCGGACGCTCGGGGCCCAGCGGGTGCCGCCGTGGACCGGCTCGAGCGACGCGGCCGAGCACGCGGTCGTCTCGGCGTCGGCGGAGCCGCTCACCTCTCGCGAGCTCGACGTGCTGACGCAGCTGGCGGCGGGCCGCACCCGCGAGGAGGCGGCCGCGGCGCTGTTCGTGTCCCTGAACACGTTCAAGTCGCATCAGCGCCGGCTGTTCCGCAAACTCGGGGTGAGCAGCCGCGCCCAGGCGATCGTGGAGGCGGGGCGCCGCGGCCTGATCTGACCGCGGCGGACGACCGGCTCAGCCCGGCCGGCGGCATGGCGACCGACGCGATGACCCCGCCCGCCGACCGCACTTCGTCGAGCGTCGCCTCGACCCGCCCCAGCACCCGCGCGAGCCGGGCGCTGGCACGGAACGTGATCGACGTGGTGCCGGCGCCGTCTTCGACGGTCAGCGTGTTGAACGACTCGAAGCTCACCCCGCGGCTCGAGAACGTCTCGGCCAGCGCGGTCAGCGTGCCGCTCTGGTGGGACAGGTACGGCCGCGCCACGGCCGGCGCGACGTCGGCCGGTCCGCCGGCGCTCAGTAGGCTGCACGGTGTGACCGCCGCCTCCGCCCGCCGCCGCTGGGCGGGCCTGGTGTTCATCAGCCTCGCGGTCGCCCTAATCATCGTCGACTCGACGATCGTGAACGTGGCCGTGCCCTCCATCGTGGAGGATCTCGGCATCACCTCGACCCAGGTGCAGTGGGTGCAGGAGGCGTACACGCTCGTGTTCGCCTCGCTGCTGCTGATGTTCGGGGTGTTCGCGGACAGGTGGGGACGCCGCCGGGTGCTGGTCGTCGGCGCCGTGGTGTTCACCCTGGCGTCGGCGGCGGTGGCGGCGGCCCCGGGCGGGGGCCCGTTGATCGCCGCGCGCGTGGTCCAGGGCGTCGGCGGCGCGATGATGCTGCCGACGACGCTGTCGCTGCTCAACGCGACCTTCCGCGGCCGGGAACGGGCCGTCGCGTTCGCGGTGTGGGGGTCGACGATCGGAGGCATGGCCGCGGTCGGGCCGCTGCTGGGCGGCTGGCTGACCACGGCGTTCTCGTGGCGGTGGGCGTTCGGCGTCAACCTGCCCCTCGGCGTCCTCATCGTCGTCGGGGTGCTGCTGACCGTCGCCGAGTCCCGGGCGCCGGGACGACGCGGGCTGGACGTCGTCGGCGCCGTGCTGTCGGTCGCGCTGTTCCTGTGCCTCGTGTTCGCTCTGATCGAGGGACGCACCTACGGCTGGTGGGCCACCGGCACCGTCCCGCAGCTGGGGGGTTGGAGCTGGCCGTGGTCGATCTCCCCCGTCCCCGTCGCCTTCGCGCTGGCGGCGGTCGCGCTGGGGCTGTTCGTCCTGTGGAGCGCGCGCCGTGCGCGGGCGGGCCGCGCCACGCTGATCGAGGTCTCGCTGTTCCGGCTCGCCTCGTTCCGCAACGGCAACCTCGTCGCGGTGACGGTCGCGCTGGGCGAGTTCGGCATCATCCTGGCCCTGCCGCTGTGGCTGCAGTTCGTGCTCGGGTTCGAGGCCGTCCAGACCGGCCTGGTGCTGCTGGCGCTCGCGATCGGCTCGTTCGCGGCGAGCGGTCTGGCCGGAGCGTTCAGCGGACGGATCGCGCCGGTCGTGGTGGTGCGCATCGGCCTGGTGTGCGAGATCGCCGGCGTCGCGGCGATCGGGTGGGTCGTCGCCCCCGACACGGCCTGGGGGCTGCTCCTGCCGGGTCTGTTCGTGTACGGGTTCGGGGTCGGGCTGGCGACGGCGCAGCTGACGGGGGTGATCCTCGTCGAGGTGCCGGTCGAGCGGTCCGGGCAGGGGTCGGGGATGCAGTCGACGTCGCGCCAGATCGGGTCGGCCCTGGGCATCGCGATCCTCGGCACGGTGCTCTACACCGCGACCGCGACCGGCCTGTCCGCCCGGCTGGAGGACGCCGGGGTGTCCGCGGACCAGGCCGATCGGATCGTCTCCGCCGTCGTGGACAGCTCCGGGTCGGCGATAACCGGGCTGCGGGCGGATCCCTCGACCGCCTCGGCGGGGGACGCCGCGGCCGCCGCCTTCGCCGACGGCACCAGGCTCGCCACGTTCACGGCCGCCGGCTTCCTCGTCGTCGGGCTCGCCGCGTCCGCCTCGCTCGGCCGGGGAGGTCGGCCGAAGGGCTGACACCTGCGCAGGCGCATCCCGGGTTACCGTAGTAGGGCACCCGTTCGCGGTGCTCCCCCCGGACCGGCAGTGCCCACCAGACCAGGACTGCGACATGCCCCGACGATCCGCCCCGCACAGCGCCACGAGTCGCCTGCTTACCGGCGCGGGGATCTTGCTGCTGACCGTGATCGTGATCGCGCTGGCCGTGGCGGCGCTCTCGCGCACGAGCGCCTCCGAGTCGGTGGGCACCGCGCAGCCGGTGCCCACCTTCACCGTGGCCAGCACCCCGACCCCGACCCCGACCCCGACGCCCACCGCGACCGCGGTCGCCGCGCCGGGCGCCGCGGAGCGGTTCCTCGCGATGGGCTCGGGCGTCTGGTGGCGGGCCACGGCGGGGGCCTGCGGCGGGGCCGCGCCCACGCTGGAGCGCTCCGACGACAGCGGGGCGACGTGGACCGACGTGACCCCGGCCTACCTGGGGGTGGCGCAGATCCTCGCGCTGGACACGTTCGCCGGCGACCAGGCACAGATCGTCGCGCTGGTGGGATCGAGCTGCGAGACCCAGGCGCTGCGCACCTTCACGGCGGGCGAGTTCTGGGAGTCCTCCCCCGACGTGCTGGCCGCCTCCACCTACCTCAGCCCCACCGACCCGACGAGCGTCGTCACGCCCGCCGGCACCGTGGCGGCGCCGTGCACGACCCCCTGGGGCGTGCGCGCGGAATCCGGGACCACGGGGGTGATCTGCGACGGCGTCGCCTACCAGCTCACCGCGTCGAACACGTGGACCGCGCTCGCGACGGACGCCGCCGCCCTCACGGTCGGAGACGGCGCCGTCACCGTCGCCACGACCGCCGAGGTCGCCGTGCCGGCGGCGGTCGCCCTCGACGGCACCACCCTGCTGGCCTGGAGCGGCGAGAGCGTCCAGGCACTCCCCTGAGCGTCGCTCAGTCGCGCGGCGAGAGCAGGTAGGCGTTCACGGCCGCGGTGAACGCGGCATCGTGGGGCAGCGGCGCGCCGTCCACGGCGGTGATCCCGGCGGCGAGCCGCACGCTGGAGAGCAGCCACGCGGCGTCCGCCTCGCGCAGCACCGAGACCGGCAGCTGCGCGTACCCGGTCTCGTGGCCCCGATCCTCGAGCCAGGCGAACAGGCTGAGCTGGGTCGTGCCGTGCAGGATGCCGGCACCGGGCGCCGGCGTCACGAACCGGTCGCCGAGCCGCAGCACGAGCGAGGAGGTCGGGCCCTCCAGCAGCATCCCGTCGCCGGAAATGAAGACGGCGTCGTCCGCCCCGCGACGGCGCGCCTCGCGGATGGCCGCCATGTTCGTCGCGTACGAGAGCGTCTTCGCGCCCAGCAGCAGCCACGGCGCCCGCGCCGACGCGCCGCTGTCGTAGCCGCGGTCGAGGGTGACCACGCGCACACCGTGCTCGCGCGCCGCCCGGTTGTCGGGCGCCTCGGCGACGGTGATCCACGCGGTGGGCGCCGGGCCGTGCTCGACGCCGCGCGAGAGGATCAGCCTGATCACGCACTCCCCGGCCGGGCACGTCTGCGCGGCGGCGGCGATCGCCTGCCGCCACTGGGCGAGGTGCGGCGCCGGCAGGTCGCACAGCCGCGCGGAGTGTGCGAGGCGCTGCAGGTGGGCGTCCACCTCCTGCGGGTGGGCGTCGACGACCCCGATCGACTCGAAGATCCCGTCGCCGCGCTGGGTGCTCAGCTCCCCGACGCTCAGCGCGGGCGCGGCGGGGTCGATCGCGGTGAACGTGGCCGTGAAGTCGGTGCGCGGGTCGCCGGGCGCCGCGGGGGTGAGCAGGAGCGTGTGTCGCCAGGGCATGGTCCGAGCCTACGGAATACCCGGCAGGCGGGCTCGGTTACACTGGTCCGGCCGGGCCGCAGTAACCCCGGGCTCCATCTTCTGCCGCTGCGAGCGGCCTCGCGCCGAGAGGCGTTCTGCGGCCCGGCGCTTCTGTGCCCGGGCGGCGCGCGGACGTGCGCCCGGCGCTGTGTCTGCGGCCTGCGCGGCGCTTCGCCCGGCGTGTGCACCGCGTCGTCCACGGTGCCCGTCCAGCGCGGGCGAGAGCGTCAGGTGAGCGAGTCGCGACGCCAGAGGGATGCGGCGGCTGCCAGGTCCTCGGCGTAGCGCGAGAGCCGCAGGGCCCGCGTCGTGAGGACGGAGGCCCGGTCGGGCTCGGTGGCCTCGTAGTCGTCGGCGACGTGCGTGGCGCCGGACGCCTGGACGCGGCAGAACGCGGCGGCCCGCTCCAGCGCCACCGCGAAGTCGCCGGCGAAGACCCCGCGCATGACCGCGTCGACGAGGACGACCAGCTCGCCCGGACCGGCGGGGGTCGGGGCGCCGGCGACCACGACGTCCGCCGAGTCGGTCGCGGCGCGGCCCCGTTCGTACAGCAGGGCGGAAGTCTGCGGGTCATCGTGGATCATCGCCTGCAGCAGGTACAGGCGCCACAGCGCCCCGGGCAGCGAGCGGGCGGGCGAACGCGACCAGAGCTCGGCGATGTCGTCGATGCCGTACGTGTCGGTGAACGCGACGAGCCGCTCGACGACGCCGGCGTCCGGCTCCGCCCGCGCCCGGGTGAGCAGGGTCGCCGCGGTGGCATGCGCGACCCGCGACACCTCGGCCGGGTCGTCGGCGGAGAAGACCCGGTCGAAGATCTCGGCGGGCCGCCGGACGGGCTTGTGGAAGGGCCGGGAGTCGTCAGTCATCCCGTCCAGGCTAACCGCGACGCCTCGGCGCCGTCCTCACAGGCCCCGCCACCCGCGCGGCGCGCGCGGCACGCCGGTCCCGCCATCCTGTCGCGGCATGCCTCCCCCGGTCGTCCGCACGACGCGCAGAACGGGGCGGACGAACTAGGCTGGAGCGCTGAGGGCCTCTAGCTCAGTCGGTAGAGCATCGGACTTTTAATCCGCGGGTCGTGGGTTCGAGCCCCACGGGGCCCACCCAAGTGTTTTTACGGGAAAAGATGACATCGCAGGTTGCGGTGTGTTCGTGCTCCGTCTCGTTGCCTCGCGCCGCTTCCGTGATGGTGGCGAATGGCTCGGCAAGGGTCGGGTGTAGCTGCTCGTCCTCGGTGACTTCCAGGTGCGTGTAGAACGCCTGGTTCGCGAGCCGCCTGCTGCCGTCATCGGAGTGAGCGTAGGCGCGGTGAGCGTCGGTGAGCAGCCGCAGGGAGTGGTGCAGGAATGCCCGCCCGCCGGTGTGCAGGTCGTCATGGTCGGCAAGACGGCGCTCGACGTCCGCGAGTCCGGTTCGGATGCGATCCTGATGCCGCTTGAGCGTGGGGAGGTCGATAGCGTCGGCGAAGTGCGCGGCGAGGAGCTTGTCGCTTTCGGCTTCCAGCCGTGCCCGGTTCGCGGTGAGGTCGGCGAACTCCTGGTCACGCCCTGTGCTGCGCTTGTCGAACGCGGCGTCCACCTTGGCGGCGAGGTTCCGGTAGTCGTTCTCGCTGATCGTGATGCTCTTGTAGGAGTCTGCGACGAGGCGTTCGGCCAGGTGGATGGGCACGGCGCGTCGGGTGCAGGGGGTCTGGCGGCGTGGCCGGAGCACACGAAGTAGGCGTAGGTGGTGCCACGCGGGTTGGTGGCGAAATCCAGCAGCATCCACGACCCGCACGACCCGCAATGCAGCAGCCCCGAGTCCGCAAGGCAGTTCAGGCCGGACTTACGATGGCTAACAGAGCGGAGGTGCAGCGACGTGACCGGTTATGCGACACGGCGAGGCGCTCGGACGAGCGCGGTGCTGTGGCGCGCGTGGTCGCCCGGACAGGAGCACCACATTGCTCCTGACGGAGTGATGGACTTGATGTGGTTCCAGGGTCGCCTGGTCGTGGCGGGCGCTGACACGCGGAGCATGGTCGTCGAGACTCGGCCCGGCGAGGTGACATGGGGGCTTCAGCTTGCCCCTGGCGTTGCCTGCGCGTTGCTCGGTGCGCCCGCCCATGAGTTGACCGATCAGCGTGTGGACTTGTCGGAACTCGTCACGGTGCCTGGGGCTGTTGCGCGCGCTTTTGAGGATGACGTACCCGCTGCACTCGAACGGGTCTTCGTTGCCTTATGGGTCAGAGCAGACCCGGATCGTGCCACGCTGCGACTCGCGGCATCGCTGGACCGGGCGGCTCGCGACGGGTTGACCGTGCGCGAGACGGCAGCCCGCCACGATCTGTCGGAACGGTCGTTGCGTCGGCTCAGCAATGCGCTGTTCGGCTATGGGCCGAAGACGCTGATGCAGATCCACCGCTTCCAGCGCGCTGCTCATCTGGTGCGGACAGGCACATCGTTGAGTGATGCCGCCGCGACTGCGGGGTACGTCGATCAGGCTCATTTCGCGCGTGAAAGCCGGCGACTTACCGGACAGACGCCCTCCGGGCTCGCTCGCACTGCCTGACTCGTTCACGTTCTGTGGCGTCGGCACGCTGGCCGATTCGTCCAAGACAGCCGTGGTGTCGACTTGGGAGGCTTAATGGTCATGAGCATCAACTTGGGCCGCGCGACCGCGTTCATGACCTCTCACGCACGCATCCTCGATCGGCGACGCTTCGAGGCGATCATCGGCGACAGTGACGCCGCACGCCACGCGATCATCCGTGGACTCGATTCCTATCGGAACGCTGATGGAGGCTACGGGTGGGGGCTCGAACCCGACCTCCGCGCACCGGAGAGCCAGCCCGGCGGCGCGCTGCACGCATTCGAGGCACTTGCCGCCGCCCGCCCCCTAACCTCGCCGTACACAGTCGCACTCCTCGACTGGCTGAACTCGGTGACGCTCCCTGATGGCGGACTGCCGTTCGCGCTGCCGATCAGTGACCCCGTAGCCTGCGCGCCGTTCTGGGCGAGCGCGAACCCCGACGAGTCGTCGCTTCAGATCACCGCCGCGGTGGCGACCGAAGCGCATCGTCTTGCGCGCTTCGATGACCAGGTGCGGGATCATCCGTGGCTCGCGACGGCAACTCGGTACTGCTTCGACGCAATCCGCCGAACGGAGGATGCACCGTTTGCCTATGTCCTGTCCTTCGCGCTCCAACTCCTCGACATCGCCTCCGACACCTACCCAGAAGCACAGGAACTCCTCGGCCACCTGAGCCGATTCGTACCCAGAGACGGAGCACTCCCGGTCATCGGTGGAGCAGAGGGCGAGACACTGCACCTCCTCCACTACGCGCCCGAACCCGGACGCCCGCTCCGCAGCCTGCTCGACCCCCAAGCCGTCTCAGACGACCTGGATCGACTCGAACGAGCACAACTCCCCGACGGCGGGTGGCCGGTGGACTTCACCAGCTACTCCGACGCAGCCACCCTGGAATGGCGAGGGCATGTCACGGTCAGCGCGGTCGCGGTACTACGCATGAACGATCGCTGAGCAGGGAAGCCGCTCACTGCATATGACGATCGCCGCAAAGACCGGATCGCCAGCGAGGACTGGTG
>JASGDW010000007.1:0-11426 GCA_047606965.1 Microbacterium sp. | reverse complement strand
GCGAACCGCGTGTTCGCGTGGTCGAGCACGTCCTTGGTGACCAGCGTCACCTCCGCGCCGGCCCGTGCGGCGTGCAGCGCGGCCACGAGCCCGGCGATCCCGCTGCCGACGACGACCGCGGTCACGTTCACGGCCGGGCCGCCAGCATCCGCTCGAGCGCGACGCGGGCCGGGCCGGCGACCTCGGCGGGCACCTGGATGCGGTTGACGACCCGCCCGGCGACGAGCTCCTCGAGCACCCACGCGAGGTAGCCCGGGTGGATGCGGTACATCGTCGAGCACGGGCACACCACCGGGTCGAGGCAGAAGATCTCGTGCTCCGGGTGCTCGGCGGCGAGCCGCTGCACCAGGTTGATCTCGGTGCCGATCGCGAACACGGTCGGCTCGCCCGCCGCCTGGATCGCCTTGCGGATGTAGTCCGTCGAGCCGGTCTCGTCCGCGGCGTCGACGACGGCCATCGGGCACTCCGGGTGCACGATCACGCGCACGCCGGGGTGGTCGGCGCGCGCCCGGTCGATCTGGTCGACCGTGAACCGGCGGTGCACCGAGCAGAAGCCGTGCCAGAGGATCACCCGCGCCTCGCGCAGCTCGGCGGCGGTCGACCCGCCCAGCGGCTTCGCCGGGTTCCACATCGGCATCCGCGCGAGTGCGACCCCCATCGCCTTGGCGGTGTTGCGGCCCAGGTGCTGGTCGGGGAAGAACAGCACGCGGCGGCCCCGCGCGAACGCCCACTCCAGCACCGTGCGCGCGTTCGACGAGGTGCACACGATGCCGTGGTGCCGGCCGACGAAGCCCTTGATCGCCGCGGAGGAGTTCATATACGTGACCGGGATGACCGGCAGCAGGCCCTCGGCGTCCGGGGTGTCGAGGTCGCCGTAGAGGCCTTCCAGCTCCTCCCAGCACTCCTCGACCTGATCGATGTCGGCCATGTCGGCCATGGAGCAGCCGGCGGCGAGGTTCGGCAGGACGACCGCCTGCCCGGGTCCGGAGAGCAGGTCGGCGGTCTCAGCCATGAAGTGCACGCCGCAGAACACGATCGCCTCGGCGTCCGGGTGCTCCAGCGCCGCGTTCGCGAGCTGGAACGAGTCGCCGACGTAGTCCGCGTGGCGGACGACCTCGTCGCGCTGGTAGAAGTGCCCGAGCACGACCACCTTCTCGCCCAGCGTCCGCTTGGCGGCGACGATGCGCGCGTGCAGCTCGTCGTCGCCCGCCTCGCGGTACTCCTGCGGCAGCGCGCCCTGTCGGGGCGACCCGGCGGGGATCACGTCGCCCATCGAGGCGCCCGGGCCGTAGCCGGAACGGCTGTCGAAGACCCAGGGGCCGACGGCGAGCTCGGTCGTGCAGGCGCTGCCCGGCGCCGCGCCCGCGACGATCGCCCGGATCTCGTGGTCGACCGAAGGGTCGACCGGCCCGGGCCGGAGGGTCAGGTTCGTCGTGGTCATCTCATGCTCGATTCGTGGCGGGGCGGACGCCGAGCGGGCCGCGATCGGCCAGCTCGACGTCGTGGTTGTAGCGGTAGAGCCGCGCCGGCCGGTGGCTGCCGGTGCGGAAGCGCTCGGTGGGGATGAGGGCGCCGGAGTTCTCGACCTGGCGGCGGAAGTTGGCCGGGTCGAGGCGGCGGTCGAGGATCGCCTCGTACACCTCGCGGAGCTCCGCGAGCGTGAACTCGTCGGCCAGCAGGCCGTGCGCGACGCGGCTGTAGCCGGCCTTGTTGCGCAGCCGCCACAGGGCGTAGCCGACGATCTGGTCATGGTCGAAGGCGAGCGGCGGCAGCTCCGACACCTGCACCCACCACACGTTCTCGGGCGCGGTCCCCTCAGCCGCGTGCGCGGCGACCTGGGCCTTCACCTCGACCTCGCGCAGCAGCGCCCAGTACACGATCGACACGACCCGGGTGGGGGAGCGGTCGACGTCGCCGAAGGCGTAGAGCTGCTCCAGGTAGCTGGGGGTCAGCGCCGTGGTCTCCTCCAGGGTGCGGGAGGCGGCGTCCTCGAGGCCCTCGGCGACGTCGAGCCAGCCGCCCGGCAGCGCCCACCGCCCCGCGTAGGGGTCGCGGGTGCGGCGCACGAGCGGCAGCACGAGTCGGGGGCAGTCGCCGCCCTGGCCGCGTCGCAGGCTGAAGATCACCGTGGACACGGCGACGCGCGTCACCTCGGAGGGGTTTGCGTCGCGTCGCGGGGCGGGGGCGAGATCTGTTCGTGTCATCATGACTCTAAGTCCTGACGCGATCTTATAGTCGCATTGACTCGAACTGCAAATGGCAGTGGATTGTCAGGCCCGGTGCGTACCGTATGTGCCGGGAGGAACCCGGATGCTGGTGATCGCGCTCGACGTGGGGCTCATGGTCGTGCTCGCGCTCGCGCTGATCGCCGGCGCGGCACGGGGGCTGCTCGCGAGCCTCGGGTCGCTCATCGGGCTCGCGCTGGGGGGCCTTGCCGCCTGGTGGCTCATGCCGGTCGTCAGCGACGTCGTGCCCTGGTCCGACGCCCGCGCCGCGCTCGTGGTCGCCACGGGCGCAGCGCTCCTGGTGCTCGGCACGATCGCGGGGGGCGCGGTGGGCGCCGCGCTGCGTCGCCGGGCCGATCGCACGCCGCTGCGTCCGCTCGACCGGATCCTCGGCGGCGCGCTGAGCCTCGTCGTGGCGGCGCTGTCGGTGTCGCTGGTCGCCCAGTCGGTGGCTCTGGTCGGCATCCCTGGCCTGTCGGCCGCCGTCTCGTCGTCGCAGGTGATCCGCACGATCGACGCGCTGACGCCGACCCCGATCTCCAGCGCGCTCGCACAGCTGCGCCAGGAGGTGCTCGCAGACGGGCTGCCCGCCCTCGGCGAGCTCATCGAGCTGGGCCCGAGCACGTCGACGTCGGCGGCGATCGATCTCGACGACCCCGACCTGGATGCCGCGGCCGACGCCGTCGGGCGCGTCTCGGGCACCGCGTACGCCTGCGGCGAGACGCTCACTGGCACCGGCTTCGTGATCGCCGACGACCGGGTGATCACCAACGCCCATGTCGTCGCCGGGATCGAGTCCCCCGTCGTGGAGCTGCCCGGCGAGAGCGCCGCCGAGGGCACCGTGGTCTACTTCGACCCGATCGACGACCTCGCCGTGATCGCCGTCGACACGCAGGACGCCCCGGTGCTCGACCTGAGCGACACGCTGCAGGCGGGGGACTCGGCGGTCATCGACGGCTACCCCTACGGCGGGCCGTTCACGACCGTCACCGCGGTGGTGCGATCGGTCGGCACGGCGAACGTGCCCGACATCTACGACGACTCCAGCTCGCCACGTGAGATCTACGCGCTCGCGGCGACCGTGGAACCGGGCAACTCGGGGGGCCCGCTGCTCACCGAGGACGGCGACGTCGCCGGGCTCGTGTTCGCCCGTGCCGACGACGGCTCGCAGATCGGCTATGCCATGACCGTCGCGGAGCTGGAACCGGTCGTCGCCCAGGCCTCCGCCGCCACCGCGGCCGTGTCGACCGGGGAATGTGTCGGATAGGCCCGGCGACAGGCTGGCCGCGTCCGTGCCCTGACGGGAGAGCTCACGACAGCCTCCCGTGTTCCGGCGGTCTGCGCGCCGGCCCGCTTCAGGCGCGCCACACGGCGCTCGGCGCCGCCCCCTTCGTTCCTCGCGAGACTGCATCCGCGCGCCGAGACTGCACACTGAACTGCGGTCTCGGCGCGCGGATGCAGTCTCGCGGCTTCACCGCGCGGAGCGCAGCGCGCGTTGCATGGCGAAGAGACGGGCGGTGTCCTCGGGGCCGTTGCGCGGGACATGCGCCTCACTCAGGATGTCGCGAAGCCGCGGGAACTCGATCACGTCGCGCTATCCCCAATGGGCGATGGCGTCCGCGTGCGCACGCAGGAGCGCGTCGCGGTCTCGACGCGCTCGGAGGGCTGCGACCGGGTCGCCGATCGAGCCGTCGTATTTGACGTCGCCGTCCGCTTCGCCGATCGCCCGCACGGAGGGCCACCACATGTCGACCCGGTCCCGGCCGCCGTCCGCCGGGGCGAACCAGGCCTGGAGCTCCGGAGCCTCGAACCCCGGCCACTCCACCGCCGCGCGGCTGACGGACTCGAGCGGGCTCTCGCTCGCCTCGCGGGCCCGGCTGAGCGCCCAGCGCGCGATCCGGCGTCCTCGGCGGCTCGCGCGCTGCTCGTTCGTCTCGCGGAGTGCCTCGACGCCGACGGTGCCGTCCATCCGCAGAGCTCGGTCGGCGACGCTCAGCGCGATCGCCTCCTGCCGTGAGCGCGCGATCTCGATGGTGGTCTCGAGCAGACCCGTGGCGCGGATGCCGCCGAGATCGAGGAGAGGGGGGAGTCGCGTCGTGGTGTGGACGCGGATGCCGCCGGTGAGCCGGGAGGTGTCGAGCGCGTCGGAGAGCACGTGCACGACGACGGGATCCCCGAAGACGGGGAGCCCGGTCAACGCCGCCGCCGACTCGAGGCAGAAGACCGCGTCGGGCCAGAGCGCGGCGACGGCATGCACGCGTGCCAGATATCGGTCCCACGGGGCGAGCCGTGCCCAGGACCCGGCGGGCGCGTATACGCCGCGGCGGACGCGCACCAGGTCGCCGCGGCGTGCGGCCGCGGCCAGATGCAGTCTCGCGGGATCAGGCTCGGGATCGGGGGCGGGGAGGGGCCGGGGCGGGGAGAGTGCGGGACGGGAGTCAGGCGAACACGGCGGGCCACCACGACACGGCCAGCGGGTAGCCGACGAAGGCGATCACATCGATCAGGGTGTGCGCGATCACGAGCGGCATGACCCGGCCCCAGCGCCGGTAGCACCAGCCGAAGACGACGCCCATCGCGAAGTTCCCCACGATCGACCCGACGCCCTGATAGGCGTGATAGACGCCGCGCAGTCCCGCGGTGGCGAGGATGATCGTCCACCACCCCCAGCCGAGCCGCCGCAGCCGGTCGAACAGGTAGCCGATGAAGACCGTCTCCTCGGTGACCCCTGCGCGCACGGCGGCCAGCACCAGCAGCGGCACGGTGTACCAGGCCGAGTCGAGCGGGGACGTCGAGACCTGCAGGGTGACGCCGAGCAGCCGGCCCGCGATGTAGAGCGCCAGGCCCGGGATGCCGATCGCGGCGAGCAGCAGGACGCCGCCGCCCAGGTCGCCGCCGAACCGGCGGACGTCGAGGCCGATCCGGCGCAGGGCGTTCCCGTCCGGCTCCCAGAGCAGGTAGACGATCAGCGCCACCGTCGCGAGCGCGAAGAAGATCGCGAGGAACTGGTACAGGACGGTCCAGAAGTCGGTGCTGGCCGCCGACGAGTTCAGCGACGTGGACTGATCGCCGATCGAGGCCTGCGTCTGGAGCGCCTGCTGCACGGTGCGCAGGAGCGACAGCAGCGAGTACAGCGCCGACTGTCCGACCGAGACCGCCAGCACGAGCCCGATCTCCCAGCCGAACCGGGCGCGCGCGGGTCCGGTGGCGCGGGGCGGGTCCCAGGCGCGGATCATGGCGGGGCTCACGTGCACAGCCTGGCATATCCGCTTAGCAGCTCCGGACAACCGGTCGACGCACTGAGCCGTAGTGTCGCTGCGGATGAAACTCCGGTTCAGAAAGAAGAAATGCGGAGGAGTCTGCCTCTGATATCCGTATATGCGGATAAGAAGCCTGTTCACGGCGAACAGTAGCGGATTGTATCGTTTCGCGCATCGGCCTCCCATATCGGATGGCAGATGCTTAGGGTTTTCATATTCATGGCATGGTCGGTGTCCAGCCACGCGCGCACCCAGATCGTGCCGCACCCATATCCCTCGCACAGGAGGTAACAGTGAAGCGCAGGAAGATCGCACTCGCGATCGTCGCGCTCGTCGGCGTCGGGGCGCTCGCCCTCGCCGGCTGCGCGAGCAGCGGATCATCATCGAGCACCAGCGATTCGGCGATCATCACCACGAACGGTTCCGAACCGCAGAACCCGCTGGTCCCGACGAACACGAACGAGACCGGCGGCGGCAAGATCATCGACGAGATCTTCGCGGGACTAGAGTACTACGACGCCGACGGCAACCCGGTGCTCGACATGGCCGACTCGATCACGACCGACGATCCGCAGCACCTGACCGTCACGCTGAAGCAGGGCGAGAAGTTCACCAACGGCGAGGAGGTCACCGCCGACAGCTTCATCGATGCGTGGAACTACGGCGCGAAGTTGTCCAACAATCAGCTCAACAGCTACTTCTTCGAGGACATCGAGGGTTTCAGCTACGACGAGGACAGCGACCTGACCGGTCTGCAGAAGGTCGACGACTATACCTTCACGATCGCACTGAACAAGCCGGCGTCCGACTTCGCACTGCGGCTGGGCTACTCGGCCTTCTATCCGCTGCCGTCGGTCGCATACGACGACATGGACGCGTTCGGCGAGGCTCCGATCGGCAACGGCCCGTACAAGCTGGCCTCAGACGACGCCTGGCAGCACGACGTGCAGATCGACCTCCTCAAGAATGACGACTACACGGGTGGCCGACAGGCGCAGAACGGCGGACTCACGTTCACGTTCTACGCGTCGGAGGATGCCGCATACGCCGACCTGTTGGCCGGGAACGTCGACGTGATCGACGGGGTCCCGTCGTCGGCCCTCGCCACCTTCGAGTCCGACCTCGGCGACCGAGCGGTCAACCAGCCCGCGGCGATCTTCCAGTCGTTCACGATCCCGGACAGCCTCGCGCACTTCTCGGGCGAGGAAGGCCAGCTGCGACGTCAGGCGATCTCGATGGCGATCGACCGTGACACCATCACGGACACGATCTTCCAAGGCACGCGTACGCCGGCCAGCGACTTCACCTCGCCCGTGATCGCCGGCTGGTCCGACTCTCTGACCGGCGCCGAGGTGCTGACGTACAACCCGGACGAGGCGAAGGCGCTGTGGGCCCAGGCCGACGCGATATCGCCGTGGTCGGGCACGTTCCAGATCGCGTACAACTCCGACGGCGGCCACCAGGAGTGGGTCGACGCGGTCGTCAACTCGATCAAGAACACGCTCGGGATCGACGCCTCCGGCGCGCCGTACGTCGATTTCGCGTCGTTCCGCACCGCCGTCACCGACCGCACCGTGGGCACCGCGTTCCGCACCGGCTGGCAGGCCGACTACCCCGGTCTGTACAACTTCCTCGGCCCGCTCTACGCGACCAACGCGAGCTCGAACGACGGCGACTACTCGAGCGCCGAGTTCGACGAGCTGCTCAGCGAGGGCATCTCGTCGATCGACTCCGACACCCAGAACGACTACTTCCAGCAGGCGCAGGAGGTTCTCCTGCAAGATCTTCCGGCCATCCCGCTGTGGTACTCGAACGTGGACGGCGGCTACGCCGACACGGTCTCGAACGTCCAGTTCGGCTGGAACTCGGTTCCGCTCTACTACGCGATCGCCAAAGGCTGAGGTCCGATCGCATCCGCGAGGCGGTGACTCCCGTCACCGCCTCGCGGTCTGTCCACAATGCTCGTGCCGGCGTCGAACACGCAGCGCGATGCTCTTAGCGGATGCGGTCTCCCGTCCGTCGACGGCACCGCCGCATCCCGAACCAGGAGGGAGGGGGGATGCTCGCATACATCCTCCGACGCGTCCTGCAGCTGATCCCGGTCTTCCTCGGGTCGACGCTGCTCATCTATCTCCTCGTGTTCGCGATGCCGGGAAATCCGATCCTGGCGCTGTTCGGGGACAAGACCCCGAATCAGGCCGTCATCGACCAGCTCACGGCGCAGTACCACCTGGACCAGCCGTTCATCGTCCAGTACTTCTACTACATCCTCGGTATCTTCCAGGGGAACCTGGGGGAGACCTTCTCCGGACAGTCGGTCAACGAGGTCCTGGCGCGAACGCTCCCGGTCACGGGACGGCTCGCGGTCATGGCCATCGGCATCGAGTTCGTGCTGTCGATCATCATCGGCACGCTGTCGGCGCTGCGGAAGGGGAAGATCTTCGACAACACGTCGCTCGTGATCTCACTGGTCTTCATCTCGCTGCCGATCTTCGTGCTGTGCTTCCTCGCCCAGTACTTCCTCGCGATCCAACTCGGCTGGTTCAAACCGACCGTCGGCTCCCAGAACGACTGGGGCGATCTCTGGCTGCCTGCGTTCGTGCTCGGGTTGAGCCTTTATGCGACGAGCATGCGCCTCATGCGCGGCTCGGTCATCGACACCCTCAACCAGGACTGGGTGCGCACCGCCTATAGCAAGGGCTTGCCGCGCCACCGCGTGATCCCGGTCCATGTGCTGCGCAACTCGCTGATCCCGGTGATCACCAACTCGGCCACCAACTTCGGCGTGCTGCTGGTGGGAGCGACGGTCACGGAGGGGATCTTCAACATCCCCGGCGTCGGCAACACCCTGTTCCAGGCGACCCTCAAGCACGAGGGCCCCACCATCGTCTCGTTCGTGACCGTCTTCGTGATCATCTACGTGCTCGTCAACCTGTTCGTCGATCTTCTCTACGGCCTGCTCGACCCGAGGATCCGCTATGTCAAGTAATCAGACGCACTACGTCGCCCCGATCCGGGATGCCGTCGTCACCGTCGACGCGATCCGCATCGACGAGAAGCCCTCCAGCCTGTGGCGCGACGCCTGGCGTGACCTGCGCAGACGGCCCACGTTCTGGATCTCCGTCGCAGTGGTCGCCGTCGTGCTGCTCATGGCGGTCTGGCCCATGCTGTTCACGCAGACGCCGCCCAACGACGAGTGTCAGTTGACCAACAGCAACGGCGGTCCCGCCGAAGGCCATCCTCTCGGCTTCACCTTCCAGGGCTGCGACATCTACGCGCGCCTCGTGTGGGGGGCTCGCACCTCCCTTGCCGTGGGGGTGATCGCCACGCTCATCGGCTCCGCCATCGGATTGGTGATGGGCGCACTGGCCGGCTTCTACGGCGGGTGGCTCGACTCGCTGCTGTCCCGCGTCGGAGACGTCTTCTTCTCGATCCCCTACATCCTGGCGGCCGTCGTCGTCATGAGCGTGTTCGCCGACTTCCGCAACGTGTTCACGCTGGCGCTGGCGATCGGTGGCTTCGCCTGGGCCTCGACCGCCCGTGTGGTGCGCGCCGAGATCCTCCGGGTGCGCCAGGCCGACTTCGTGACGGCATCTCGTGCCCTGGGACTCAGCCGGTTCCGCACGCTCGTCTCGCACGTCGTCCCCAACGCGATCGCCCCGCTGCTGGTCGTCTCGACGCTGAGCCTGGCGGCGGCCATCGTGGCGGAGGCGACGCTGGCGTTCCTGGGCGTCGGACTCGGCTCGTCGACCATGTCATGGGGCGCCGATATCAGTCAGGCCCAGACCTCGCTGCGCACCTCGCCGATGGCACTGATCTGGCCGTCGCTGGCGCTGACGATCACGGTGCTGGCGTTCATCCTGCTGGGCGAGCTGATCCGCGACGCCCTCGACCCGAGAGCGAGGGCACGCCGATGAGCGTCTCCAGCTCTGCGCCGTTGCTGCGCATCCAAGGCCTCAGGGTCGCATTCGACTCGCAGTCCGGGTCACGCGAGGTGCTGCACGGCGTCAGCTTGGACGTCTACCCCGGCCGGACGGTGGCCATCGTCGGCGAATCCGGTTCCGGCAAGTCGACCACCGCATCCGCCGTCGTGAACCTGCTCCCCGGCACCGGTCACGTCACCTCCGGCTCCGTCACGCTCGACGGCCGCGAGCTGACCGAGCTCACGCCCGGTCAGATGGAACGGGTGCGGGGCCGCGACATCGGCTATGTGCCGCAGGACCCGATGTCCAACCTCAATCCGGTCTGGTCGATCGGCTTCCAGGTGAAGGAGGCGATCCGTGCCAACGGCATCGCCCGCGGGCGGCAGGAGGTCGCTGCCCGCGCGGTGGAGGTACTCCAGCAGGCAGGCCTGGCGGATGCCGCGAAGCGGCTTCACCAGTTCCCGCACCAGTTCTCCGGCGGGATGCGTCAACGGGCGCTGATCGGCATCGGACTGGCCGCCGACCCGAAGCTGCTGATCGCGGACGAGCCCACCAGCGCTCTCGACGTCACGGTGCAGCGCGTCATCCTCGATCACATGGCCAGGCTCACGCGGGAGAAGGGCACCTCGGTGCTGCTGATCACGCACGACCTCGGGCTCGCCGCGGAGCGCGCGGACACGATCGTCGTCATGCAGAACGGCGAGATCGTCGAGTCCGGGCCAAGTCGCGAGATCCTGCAGAACCCCGTGCACCCGTACACGCAGCGGCTCGTGGCCGCGGCACCGTCGATCGCATCCCAGCGGATCCAGGCGGAGGCCTCGCGCCGCGGCATCGAGACGAGCGATGACATCGCCGGCATCCCGCCGGTGATCCGCGTGAGCGAGCTGACCAAGGACTACCGGATCCGTCAGGGCGGCTTCCGCAGTGAACCGTTCCGCGCCGTCGACCACGTCTCCTTCGAGATCCCTAAAGGCAAGACGCTCGCGCTGGTGGGGGAGTCGGGCTCGGGCAAGTCGACGGTCGCGAAGATGATCCTCAAGCTCGAGGAGCCCACGTCAGGATCGATCGAGGTCGAGGGCAAGGACGTGGCGAGCATCTCGGCGTCCCAGACGTTCGCCCTGCGCCGGCGCATGCAGCCGGTCTTCCAGGACCCGTACGGATCGCTCGATCCGTTGCGCAACATCGGCAACACGATCGGCGAGCCGCTGGAGATCCATCGCGTCGGAGACTCGGCGTCCCGCCGCGCGCGGGTGCGGGAGCTCCTCGACCAGGTGTCCCTGCCGCAGGAGCTGTTCACGCGCTACCCCAACGAGCTCTCCGGCGGCCAGCGTCAGCGCGTCGCGATCGCGCGCGCCCTGGCGCTCAAGCCCGACATCGTCGTGCTCGACGAGGCCGTCTCGGCGCTCGACGTGCTCGTGCAGGATCAGATCCTGCAACTGCTCGCCGAACTGCAGTCGGAGCTGGAGCTGACCTACCTGTTCATCACGCACGACCTCGCCGTGGTCCGTGTGGTCGCGGACACCGTTTGCGTGATGGAGCGGGGATCGGTTGTCGAGCAGGGTACGGTGGACGAGATCTTCGCGAACCCGGCGCAGGAGTACACGAAGCGGCTCCTCGCTGCGATCCCTGGCGCGTCCATCCCGCTCGGAGGCACATCCTGAAACGCACGGTCTACCGCCCGGCCAGCTCGACCGTGTGGGCCGTGCTGGCCGCAGTCCTGGTCGTGTTCGTGCTGGTCGACGCCGTGATCCGCTCGAGCTGGGCCGAGACGCTGCTGATCGCGCCCTGGGTGCTGATGATCCTCTGGGCGATCTACGTGGGCGTGTACGCCTCATGCGTGGTCACGGATGCCGAGGCGCTCACGGTGCAGAACCTGCTGCGGCGAACCCGCGTCCCCTGGCCGAAGGTCGCGGGCGTCGACGTCGACCTGCAGCTGATCGTCTCCACCGCCGATGGCGACAAGATCTCGTGCTTCGGTGGGCCCACGAGGGGCCGCGCCGATATCCGCGGACGCAAGG
>JASGDW010000006.1:0-15945 GCA_047606965.1 Microbacterium sp. | reverse complement strand
GGCCCGTGAGTCGCGTCTGCTGGCCGCCGCCGTCGACCTGGCCGTGGCGCGCGCCGGGCGGTTCCACGCCGGCGAGCGGCTGCGACCGGGCGCCGACCTGCCGGTGCGCGAGGCGTCCGCCGAGTTGGGCGCCGCGGCACGGCTCAGCGACCGGGTCGTGCAGCGGCGCATGGGCGACGCGATCGCCGCACAGCTCGACCCCGAGGGCACCGCGGAGCGGATCGAGGCGCGGGAGGACGACCGCCGCGTGCGTGTGTACGACTTCGACGACGGGATGGCGCGGCTGCTCGCCGATCTCCCCGCTGCGCTCGCGTACGCCATCCACGACCACCTCACGGGCATGGCGCGCACCGTCGCCCGTGGTCAGCACGAGACGGGCGACGGGGCTGCGGAGCCCGATCCGGAGTCCGTGGCCCCGGCCGTGGCCGCTGCCGAGAGCGGCGAGGAGCCGGTCGTCACCGGCCCGGGCCGCGACGACCCCGATGACACGCGCACGCTCGACCAGCTCCGCGCCGACATCCTCTGCGACCTGGTCCTGGCGGGCGGGCCGGTCGCGCACGGCACCGGCCTCGGCGCGGTGACGGGTCACGTGCAGGTCACCGTTCCGGTCCTCACGCTCGCAGGCACGGAGCGGGGTGCGGCGCTGCTGGCCGGCGGCCGCCCGATCCGCCCCGAGACGGCGCGGCGCCTGGCCGGCGCGGCGACCGGCTGGGACCGCGTGATGTCCGATCCCCACACGGGCGCCGTGCTGGCCGTCGACCGTTACCGTCCCGGCGCCGACCTCCGTCGCTTCCTCCGGGTGCGCGACGAACGCTGCCGCTTCCCCGGATGCCGACGGGCGGCGCGCGGCTGCGACGTGGACCACAATCTCGACGCCGCGCTCGGCGGCCCCACCCGCGTCCACAACCTCTGTCATTTCTGCCGTCGGCACCACACGCTCAAACACGAGACCGCGTGGCGGGTGCGTCAGCGCCGCGGCGGGATCATCGAATGGACGGGCCCGACCGGGCGCACGTACCGGGACCGGCCGCCGGCGACGGTGAGGTTCGTGCCCGACGACACCGACCCGCCGCCCTTCTGACGCCGGTCACACCCCGTACTCGACCCGGATCCGCTCTCGCAGCCGCGCGCTGCAGGTCGCCACGACCTCGTCCCACAGCGCGGTCGCGCCGTCCTGCGCGGGGTCGGAGACGGCCTTGAACACGCGGATGGGCACGCCGTAGCGCTCGGCGACCCAGAAGTAGGCGTAGGTCTCCATGTCGACGAGGGTCGCGCCCAGCGCGGTGATCGCGGCGACGGCGTCCGCGTCGTCGATGAACCGGTCGCCGGTCGCGATCACGACCCCGTCGCCGCCGCCGGTGCGCTCGGGCAGGGCGACGTGGCGGCCGACGACCCCGTCGAGGTCGGCGACGTCGTGCTGGATGGCGGCGGCCACCTCGTGCACCGCCCCCTCGGCGGTCCCGACGAGCCCGCCGGCCGTGCCGACCACGACGACCTCCTCGTAGCCGCCGTCGCGCAGCCTCTCGCTGAGGCCGACGGCGGCCTGGAGCTTGCCGAGCCCGGTCACCAGGACCTCGAACCCCGGGAGCTCGGCCGGGAAGGCGGTGATCTCCTGCGGCAGAGCGGCGACGAGCAGGCGCATCAGGCCGCCGCCGCCCACGCCGAGACCCGGTCCAGCTCGGAGATCTCGTCGGCGGTCAGCTCGAGACGGGCTCCGACGAGCAGGTCGGCGACCTGGTCGACGCGGGAGGCGCTCGCGATCGGCGCCACGACGGCCGGCCGTGCGCGCAGCCAGGCGAGCGCCGTGGCGGCGATCGACGCGCCGTGCGCGGCGCCGATCGCCTCGAGAGCGTCGACGACGGCGAGACCTTCGGCGGTCGCGTACCCGGTCGCGCCCTTCGCGCGCGGCGAGGTGTGCCCGCCGAGACCCGCCGAACGGTACTTGCCCGTGAGGAACCCCTTCGCCAGACCGAAGTACGGCACCAGGCCCAGGCCGAGCTCCTCCGCCAGCGGGATCGTCTCCTGCTCGACCTCGCGGCGGTGCACGAGGTTGTAGTGCGGCTGCAGCGCGACCGGTCGGTCTTCGCCGCGGGAGAGCGAGATCCAGGAGCGGATGCGGTCGGCCCGGAAGTTCGAGAGCGCGGTGTAGCGCACCAGGCCTTCGTCCACCAGGTCGGCGAACGCGCCGACGGCCTCCTCCAGCGGGGTGTCGGGGTCGTCGTAGTGGGCGTAGTACAGGTCGATCGTCTCCACGCCCAGGCGTCTGAGCGACGCCTCCGCGGCGGCGCGCACGTTCCCCGCGGACAGGCCGCGGAAGTCGGGATGCCGACTGACCTTGGTCGCCACGACGACGCCCTGCGGCCTGCGCGAGGCGAGCCACTGCCCGATGAGGGTCTCGCTCTCGCCGCCGGAGTTGCCGGGCGCGAAGGCGCTGTACGCATCGGCGGTGTCGATGAAGTCGCCGCCGCCGTCGTGGAAGGCGTCCAGGATCGCGAACGACTCGTCGCGGTCGGCGGTCCAGCCGAAGACGTTCCCGCCCAGACAGAGCGGAAGGACGTCGAGCTCGCTGCGTCCGATGCGGGTCATCACGTGCCTCGTTCCTCGCCGTGGCGGCGGTCCTGCGGGCCGCTCGTCCCTGCGTCACCTTAGCCCTTCGGCTCAGGCGCCACCCGATCGTCGGAGGAGGGAGGCCACGGGTAGGCTGACGACAGGCCGGGCGGCTCCGGCGGCGAGGAGGCATCTGTGGAATCCGTCGTTCTGGACACGCCCGAGGGCATCGACGCCAAGCTGGGATGGGACCCGGCGGTGACCGAGCACGACCGCAAGCGCATCCTCGCGCGCGAGCTCGTCGGCGCCCGCCTGCACGTCCACCCGGACGAGGTGCACGTCGAACGGGAGGCGCCGACCGTGTTCGGGCACCACACGCACCTCGTCGCCAGCGTGAACGGCCAGACCGTCCCCTTCACGATCAACGCGGCGAGCCACCGTGCGGCCACGGTGGTCGTGATCGCCGACATCGCGATGCCGCTCGGCGTCGACATCCGCGACCTGCTGCCCGACGAGCAGGCCAAGAGCGCGATGCACGCCCACTCGCATCTGTGGGAGGGGGCGAGCGAGCTCGAGTTCCTGAACCATTGGACGCGCGTGCAGGCGGTGCTCGCGGCGGACGGACGCGGGATGCGGGTGCGCCCCGAGAGCGTGCGGCTCGACGTCGGCGGGACCAGCGGGTGGGTGCCCGACCGGCCGGTGCACTACAAGATCGTCGACGTCTCGCGCAACGCCTTCATCATCACGATCGCCTATGCGGCGCTGCCGGTGGTCGCGGCCTCCTAGGACCCCAGCGCGGCGTCGAGCTCGGCGAGCCACGCCGCGGCGTCACCGTCGCTGGGCGCACGCCAGTCGCCGCGCGGCGACAGGGCGCCCGCGGCCGAGACCTTCGGCCCGTTCGGGATCGCGCTGCGCTTGAACTGGGCGAACCCGAAGTAGCGGCGCAGGAACACCCGCAGCCACCGCACCACGGTGTCGCGGTCGTAGGCGTAGCGCTCGTCCGGTGGGAATCCCGGCGGCCATGCGCCCGCGGCGGCGTCGGCCCACGCCCGCGACGCCAGGAACGCGATCTTCGACGGGCGCAGCCCGTATCGCAGCACGTGGAACAGGGTGAAGTCGTGCAGCGCGTAGGGGCCGATCGTGTCCTCGGTCGACTGCACCCGCCCGTCCTGGTCCGCCGGCACCAGCTCGGGGCTGATCTCGGTGTCGAGCACCGATTGCAACACCTCGGCGGTGGCCGCGTCGACGCCCTCGCCCGCGGAGATCACCCACCGGATCAGGTGTTGGATGAGGGTCTTGGGCACCCCGGCGTTGACGGCGTAGTGGCTCATCTGGTCGCCGACGCCGTAGGTCGCCCACCCCAGCGCCAGCTCCGACAGGTCGGAGGTGCCCACGACGATGCCGCCGTGCCGGTTCGCGAGGCGGAAGAGGAAGTCCGTCCGCATCCCGGCCTGCACGTTCTCGAAGGTGACGTCGTAGACTGGGGCCCCGGTGGCTGCGGGGTGACCGATGCCCGTGAGGATCTCGGTCGCGGCGGGGCGGATGTCGATCGTCTCGACGGTGGCACCGATCGCCTCGGCCAGCGCCAGGGCGTTCGAGCGCGTCTGGTCGCTGGTCGCGAAGCCGGGCATCGTGTACGCCAGGATGTCGCTGCGCGGCCGGCCGAGCCGGTCCATCGCCCGGGCGACCACCAGCAGGGCGTGCGTGGAGTCGAGGCCGCCGGATACGCCGATCACCGGCCGCGGCTGGCCGATCGCGCGCAGCCGCTGCTCGAGGCCGGAGACCTGGATGTTGAAGGCCTCGTAGCAGTCCTGCGCGAGCCGGGCCGGGTCGGCGGGCACGAAGGGGAACCGGTCGATGGCGCGGACCAGCCCGACGTCCCGGGCGGGCGGGTCGAGCCGGAAGTGGACGGTGCGGAAGGCGTCCGTGCGTGCGGCGTGCGTGCGGCGGTTGTCGTCGAAGGTGCCCTGCCGCAGCCGGTCCTGCCGCAGCCGGTCGAGGTCGACGTCGACGACGCTGCGGCGCGGGCCGTCGGGGAAGCGCTCGGTCTGTGCGAGCAGGGCGCCGGCCTCGTAGATCATCGTCTGGCCGTCCCACGACACGTCGTTGGTGGACTCTCCCGTGCCCGCCGCGGCGTACGCGTACGCCGCCAGACACCGCAGCGACTGCGCCGCAGCGAGGGTGTGACGCTCCTCGGCGCGCGCGATCGTGATGGGACTGCCGGACAGGTTCAGGAGCACGGTGGCCCCGGCCAGCGCCGCCTCGGACGACGGTGGCACCGGCACCCACACGTCCTCGCAGACCTCCGCGTGCACGACCAGGCCGTCGACGTCGAGGGCCTCGAACAGCAGGTCCGTGCCGAAGGGGGCATGCCTCCCGCCGATGCGGATGTCCTCGCCGCGGATCTCGTCCCCGGCGGCGTACCAGCGCCGGTCGTAGAACTCGCGGTATGTCGGCAGGTACGCCTTGGGCGCGACGCCCAGCAGCTCGCCGCGGTGGATGACGACCGCGCAGTTGTAGAGGCGGTTGCGGTGGCGCAGCGGCGCCCCCACGACGAGCACCGGAAGCAGATCGGCGGATGCGGCGACGAGCCCCTCGACGGCGGCCACGACGGCGTCGAGCACGGGATCCTGCAGCACCAGGTCGTCGATCGCGTAGCCGGTCAGGCACAGCTCGGGGAAGACGGCGACCGCGACGGCGTCCGCGTCCGCCCGTCGGGCCTGTGCGAGCACCGCTTCCGCGTTCGCGGCGGGATCGGCGATCCGCACCGGAACCGTGCAGGCCGCGACGCGCGCGAAACCGTGCCGGTAGGCGTTGTCGAAGGGGAGCTGTGCCACGCCTCCAGTCTGGCAGGGTCGGGCAAGGAGGAGGGCGCGCGTCGGGGCCTTCTCGGGAGGCGTCCCCCGAACGTGGACGACGCGCTCGCCCCGTGGCTACGGCCGAGGCGTCGCCCTCCGGCGGTGCTGCACCATATGGTCGGTGCTACACTCGTTGCATGCCCACCCTCCGCCAGCGCTACACGCTCACCGAGACGGATGAGCTCGCGCGTGCGCTGGACGCGGCGGCGCTGCTGTGGCCGGAGGATCGTGGCGACCGGGCCGCGCTCCTGCGCCGACTGGTGCGGCGAGGATCGGAGGGCGTGACGGCCGCGGCGGAGGACCGCCTCGCGGCGCGGCGGGTGGCGCTGCGTGCGCTGTCCGGCAGCCTCCCGGGGGTGTACCAGGAAGGCGCGCGTCGGGACCTTCTCGAAGAGTGGCCGGAGTGATCGTCCTCGACGCGAACGTGCTGATCGCGCTGCTCGATCCCGACGATGTGCATCACGAGCCGGCGGATCGCTTCGTGGACGCGCATCTCGGGCAGACGTTGGCGGCGAGCGTCCTCACGCTGGCCGAGGCGCTGGTCCGGCCGGCGATGCGTGGCGTCGCGGGCGAGACCGAGCGGCGCTTCGACGCGTTCGGGCTGCAGGTGATCGAGGTGCCGGGCGACGTCGCTGCGGCCGTCGCCCGGGTGCGCGCCGAGTCGGGATTGCGGATGCCGGATGCCGTCGTGGTGTTCACCGCCGAGCGTCTGGGCGCCGCACTGGCCACCACCGACGCGACCGTGGCGCGCGCGGCGTCGGCGCGCGCCGTCGTCGTGCACGCCCTCTGACGGCGTCTTCGACCGGACCGGCGGGTTCGCCGGCGTCCTGCGGTGCGTGGCGCAGAGCGGTGACTGGATCGTTCAGGCGGCGACGCGCGCGAAGCCGTGCCGGCAGGCGTTGTCGAAGCCGAGCTCGCTCACGGTTCCCGCCCGGCACGCGGATCCGGGGCGTGAACGAGCGGCGGTTGCGCGAGCCGGGCCGCCCGGCGCCGTCGCTGCACATCGACGTCGAGGACCGGCGAGGCCTCGAGCAGTCTGCGGGTGTAGGGGTGGCGAGGGGCGTCGGCGACCTCGGTGGCGGGTCCGTGCTCGACGATACGGCCCTGTTCGAGGACGGCGATATCGTGACTGACGTGCCGGACGACGTCGAGATCGTGCGACACGAACACGTAGGAGACCCCCAGCTCGCGCTGCAGCAGCAGGAACAGGTCGAGGATGCGGGCCTGCGTGGTCAGGTCGAGTGCGCTGACCGGTTCGTCGCAGACGACGACCTCGGGTGATCGGGCGATCGCGCGGGCGATCGCGATGCGCTGACGCTGACCTCCGCTGAACTCCGACGGCCCCCGTTCGGCGGCGCCCGCCGGCAGTCCGACCAGGTCGAGGAGTTCGTGCACGCGGCGCCGCACCGCCGCGGGTGGGAGACCCCTGAGCGGCTCGGCGATGATCTGGCCGACCAGAAGCCGCGGATCGAGCGAGCCGTACGGGTCTTGGAACACGGCTTGCAACCTGCTGGCGAGTCGGCGCCGCCCCGCCCCGCGTGCGTCGTCGATGCGCTGGCCCTCGAGGGCGATGCTGCCGCTGGCGAGTGGGACGAGACCGAGGATCGCTCGGCCGAGGGTGGATTTCCCCGAGCCGGACTCGCCGACCAGGCCCAGGGTGCGGGCGTGCGCCACGCTCAGGGACACGTCGTGCAGCACACGGTGTCGTCGCCTGCCGGAACCGTATTCGACCGCGGCGTGGTCGACCTGCAGCAGAGGGACTGCGGGAGGAGCGCTCATCGGGTGGCCTCCGTGGTGTTCGCGGTGTCGGCCGGGGGCGAGATCGGGGTGAGCGGGGTGTGCCCGCCGACGTGCGCGTCGAGCAGGGCGCGCGTGTAGGGATGCCGCGGGCCGGTGAGGATGTCGCGCACCGGGGCCTGCTCGACGACGGTGCCGTGCTGCAGCACGATGACGCGGTCGCAGATGTCGGCGACGACGCCGAAGTCGTGCGTGACGACGAGGATCGCGGTGCCGGTGTCGGCGCGGATGTCGTGGAACAGGTCGAGGATGCCGGCCTGCACGGAGACGTCGAGCGCCGTCGTCGGCTCGTCCGCCACGATCACCTCGGGCTCGGCGCCGAGCGCGCCGGCGATGAGCACCCGTTGCGCCATCCCGCCGGAGATCTCCCACGGGTAGCTGCGCGCGACGCGCTCCGGGTCATCGAGTCCGACCGAGGCGAGCAGGTCGAGCACGCGCGTGCGCGCAGCACGGCGAGACAGGCCGGTGACGGTGCGCAGCGGGCGGGCCAGCTGCGCACCGATCGTCGTGTTGGGGTCGAGGTTCGACATCGGCTCCTGGGGGACGAAGCCGACCGTCCGTCCGCGTACCGCGCCCGCGACCCGCTGCGAGAGGGCGCCGCCGGAGGCCACCAGCTCGCGCCCGGCGATGCGGTATGAGCCCGACACCTGCGCCGCCGGGGGCAGCAGGCCGATCGCCGAGAGGGCGATCTGGGTCTTGCCGGAGCCGGATTCACCGACCAGTCCGACGATCTCGGCCCGCCCCACGCGCAGATCCACACCGCGGACGACGGCGATCCGCCCCGAGGGGGCCTCGGCAGAGGGGTAGGTCACCGAGTAGTCACGCAGGGCGATGAGCGCGTCGTCGTCCCTCTCCTGTGGCTGCGACCGCGAGGCGGACGCGGCGGCGTCGGCGGGGGCCGTCGGCGCGTCGCTGCCGCGGGCATGCGTCGGCTCGAGCACATCGCGCAACGAGTTGCCCAGCACGGCGAGGCTGACGACGCTCAGCACGATCGCCGTGGCGGGCCAGAGCAGCAGAGTCGGAGCGACGTATACGTTCCGGAACCCCTCGCTGAGCATCGCACCCCAGTTGGGGACGAGCGGGTCGCCGAGCCCGAGGAACTCCAACCCGGCCTGCACCGCGATGGCGACCCCGGCCACCTCCACGAACTGCACGATGAGCGGCGCCCGAACTGCCAGCAGCACATGACGGCGCACGATCGTCGGTCCGGGGACCCCGGAGACCTGCGCCGCGTCGATGTAGGGCTCGGCACGCACGCCGTGCGCCACGCTGCGCACCAGCCGGAAGAAGGACGGGGAGATCAGCGCGCCGAGCGCCAGCATCGTCACGACCAGCGAAGGCCCGAAAGAGGCGCGGATCGCCAGGAGGATGACCATGGTGGGCGCGGCGATCACCACACTCGCCACCGCTGAGAGCACCGTGTCCGCCCGGCCGCGTCTGTACCCCGCCACGAGCCCCGCGGGCACGCCGATCAGCGCGGCGCTGAGCACGGCGAGCGTCCCGGCCGCGAAGGTCACACGGCCGCCGTACACCAGCCGCGCCCAGACGTCGCGTCCGGCGCTGTCGGTGCCGAGCAGGTGTTCGGCGGAGGGCTCCGCCAGCACGGCCGACAGGTCCGTCGTGTTGGGATCGTGGAAGGCCACCAGCGGTGCGAGCACGCTCGCAGCGATCAGCAGCGTCAGGATCGCGGCCGCGGCCACGCCGAACGGGTCGTGCAGGAACGCGCGCCATCGCTCGCGTCGTCGTGCCGCGGACCATGACCGCGAGCCGGAGCCGTCTTGGTGGAAGCCGGCGGGGGTCATCGGCGCCTCCGTGTGCGTGGAACGAGCAGCCCAGTGGTGAAATCCGCCGCAACGGTCACCGTCACCACGATCAGCACGGCGTAGACGACCACTCCCATGACCACCGGCAGGTCTCCCGTGGTGGTCGCGCTGACGGCGAGCGTGCCGATCCCCGGCAGGGCGAAGATCTGCTCGAGCACGATGGCGCCGCTGAGCAGACCGACGAACTGCAGCGAGAAGACGGCGATGCCGGCCGGGGCGGCGTTGCGCAGCGCGTACCGCCAGATCACCTGCCGCTCGGCCAGTCCGCGGCTGCGCAGCGTCGTGATCCAGGGAAGGCGGAGCGTGTCCCGCAGTGCTCCGCGCACCTGCTGCGCGGAGGTCGCGGTCATGCCGAGCACGAGCGCCGTCGCGGGAAGGGCCAGTGACGACAGCCAGGGGCCGACGCCATCGGTGAGCGGCGTGTACCCGGTGGCGGGGAACAGACGCCATCTCACCGCGAGCACGGTCACGAGCACGATCCCCACGATGAAACCGGGGATGGCTGACCCCAGCAACGACGTGGCCTGGATCAGGCGGTCGACCCAGCCGCCGCGCACCGCGGCGGTCACGCCCAGAACGGTGGCCAGCGCCGCGGAGACGACGGCGACCAGCGCGACCAGCGACAGCGTGACCGGCAGACGGCTCAGCACGAGGGCGGTCACCGGGACCGACTTCGCCCACGAGGTGCCGAGGTCGCCGGTGACGGCGTTTCCGAGCCACTCGAGATACCGCTGCGCAAGGGGGCGGTCCAGACCCAGCTCCGCCGCCTTCGCGGCGACCTGCTCGGGGGTGGCCAGATCCCCGAGCAGGCTGCGCGCGATGTCCGATCCCGAGGCGTAGACCAGCACGAAGGTCGCGCCGGTCAGCGCCAGGAGCATCAGCGCGCCGACCGCCACCCTGCGCGCGGCGAACCGGATCATCCGGCCGGCGAGTAGTTGTAGATCGACGGCGCCGCCTGCTGGGCCTGGATCTCGACCGACACGGTGTCGGTGTCGTAGCCCCACAGCACCGAGGAGCGGAACCAGGGCGCGAACCACGCCTGGTCGACGATGTACTCGTTCAACTCCTGCGCGGCCTGCGTCGCCGCGTCCGTGTCGCCGCCGTACTGGATCTGCTCGACCTCGGCATCCACGGTCGCGTCTTGCGTCCCGAGGAGGTTGTAGGTCGAGTCCGGCAGCAGGGCCTGTCCGATCGTCTGGAAGGTGTTGGGCTGGAAGAGGTTGATCAGGCTCAGCGGGTAGTCCCCGGCGAAGACGTCCGCCACCTCGGCGTCACCGGGCACCGCGACCGCCGTGGCGGTTATGCCGACCGCGGCGAACTCGTCGATGAGCACCGGGATCTCGGCCGCATCCGTGTAGTTGGCCCAGTACGTGAACTGCAGCGCGAACCCGTCCGCATAGCCGGCCTCGGCGAGCAGCTCCTTGGCCTTCTCGGGGTCGTAGGGATAGGCGTCGTCGAGATCGGCCACGTAGGCCGTCGAATCCGGTCCGAAGATCTGCGAGGTCACGGTCCCGTATCCGCCGTAGATCTCCGACAGTATCGACGACGAGTCGATCGCGTAGTTGATCGCCTGTCGCACCCGCACGTCCGCCAGCGCCGGCACGAGAGTCCCCGCGCGGTCGGAGATGACGAATCCGCGCCAGTTGATCGGGTTGTCGAGCACTCCGTACCCGGCGGACGCGGCCTCGTCCGCGCTCTTGACGTCCAGGACCGCAGCGTCGACCTGACCGGACAGCAGTGCGTTGAGCCTGGCGGTCGCATCCGGCAGGTAGCTGATCTCGATCCGGTCGTAGTGCTGGACGTCGGGGTTCCAGTAGTCCTCGTTCTTGACGAACACGAGCGTGTCGTCGACCGAGGAGTCCTCGGCGTCGAGCGTGTACGGACCCGAGCCCACCGGCGTGGTCGCGATCGAGTCGGTGCCCACCGCATCCGCGCTCGCGATCAGGCCGGCCGCGTTGGCGAGGTAGTCCAGCAGCGCCGGATCGGGTTCGCTCAGCTCGATCCGCACCGTGTCCGAGTCCACGGCCTCGACGTCGGCGACGTTGGCGAGCGTGGTCGCCGCGGAGCCGGTGCCGTCGCGGAAGGCGTCCAGGTTCGCGACGACGACGTCCGCGTCCAGGGCCGTGCCGTCGCTGAAGGTGACGTCGTCGCGCAGGTCGAGGGTGAGCTGCGTGTCGTCCTCGTCGTACGTCCAGTCCGTTGCGAGCCACGGGCTCAGCGTGCCGTCGGCCTCCTTGCGCAGCAGGGTGTCGTAGACCGCCTGGTAGGCGGGGAAGAGGTGTCCCTCGCTCGCCTGGGTCGGATCCCAGGAGCTGAAGGCGGTCGCCGTGCCGATCTTCAGCACGGTCGGCTCGGTGCTGTCCGAGCCGTCGGCGCCCGTGGCGGTGCACGCGCTCAGCGCGGCCGCCACCGCGGCTGCCAGGGCGAGCGTGCTCACCGTGCGTGTGCGCAGTGTCATGGTCGTCTCTCTTTCGGGGGTGTTCGGGATGTGATCAGGACGGGACGTCGAGCGTGCTGCGCACGGCGACGCGTTCGGTGCGTGCTGCGGACTCCTCGATGGACAGCAGCACATCGAGCACATGGCGCCCGAGCTCCGCCGAGGCGGGCGTCGGCGTGCCGTCGCGCAGGGACGCGGCCAGCCGGGAGACGCCGAGGCCGCGTGACTCCGGCGCGGCGGGGGCGGCGAGGGCGGTCCACTCCTCCACGCCTGCACGGATGATCCGTGGTGCGCCGTCGAAGCGGTTGGGATCGGGCAGGGCCAGCGTCGCCGTCGTGCCGGTGACCTCGAGGAACCCGGCGCGGCGCAGCGGTGAGTCGAAGCTGAACAGCAGCTGCGCGTGTGCACCGTTCTCGAAGCGCACGATCGCCGAGACGGTGGAGTCCACCTCGACCGGGAACCGTGTGCCTCGTGCGGGGCCGGTGCGCACCGTACGGGAGGTCTCGGGACGTTGGCCGACGGCCGTGACGTCGGCCACGGGGCCGAAGATCCGCACGAGCGCCGTGACGTAGTACGGCCCCATGTCCAGCACCGGTCCGCCGCCGCGGGCGAAGAGGAACTCGGGCGCGGGATGCCAGAGGTCGGGACCCGCGTTCTGGATCGCGGCCTGTGCGAACAGCGGCCTGCCGATCACGCCGTCCCGGATGGCGGCGAGCGAGGTCTCGAAGGCGTCTCCCAGCAGGGTGTCCGGCGCCACGCCGACCCGCAGCCCGGCCTCCGCGGCACGCTCGACGATCGCGTCGGCGTCGCCGCGGTCGAGGGCGATCGGCTTCTCCGACCAGACGTGCTTGCCGCGCTCGAGCGCGGCAAGCGTGAGCTCGGCGTGCGCGGCGGGAACCGTCAGGTTCACGACGATCCGCACGCGCGGGTCGTCGAGCACATCGGCGGGGGTGCCGCCGACCGCGATGCCGTGCGCCTTCGCGCGCTCACGGGCGCGCTCGGGCACGAGGTCGCCGATCGCGACGACCTCGATGCCCTCCGAGGAGGTCAGCCTGTCGAGATAGACGCCGCTGATGACCCCGGCGCCGATGACGCCGACCGGAACGGTATCGACGCTCACCGGCGGGCCAGATCCTGCAGGCGGTCCCGTGCGATGCGGATCGCCTCGCCGAGGTCGCCGTCGTAGTCGTCGAACTCGGTGACCAGGATCTCGGTGGCGGCAGCGGCGCGCAGGATCTCCGGCGCGGGCAGCGCGCCCGATCCGAACGGCACCTGGTGACGGCGTTCGCGATCGAGGGAGCCGTCGCCCAGACGCGGGGCGTCTTTCACATGTAGCAGGCGGACGCGGGGGCCCAGGTCGTCGAGCAGCCGGGGCACGTCGGCGCCGCCGATCGCGGCCCAGTAGACGTCGAGCTCGAGCACCACGCCGGGCTCCAGGGCGGCGGCGAGCACGGACAGCGCGGGCTCGCCGTCGACGGTGACCGCCAGTTCGACGTCGTGGTTGTGATAGCCGACGGCCAGATCCCATGCCTGCGCCCGGACGGAGAGCTCGTTGAGGTCGTCGGCGATGCGGAGGATGTCGTCACGCCCGCCCCACCGGGCGACGTCGACCCGCGGATCGATCACATAGCCGGCGCCGATCGAGCGGGCGGCCTCGAAGACGGGGACCGGGTCCGTGCCGACGAGTCTCGCGTGCAGCGATGGCGCGCTCAGCCCGCGGGGGCGGAGGCGGTCGCCGAGCGCGGTCAGCAGCTCGACCGGGCCGAACAGCTCCACCGAGTCGTAGCCTGCTGCGACGACCGCGTCGAGCGCACGGTCGGGGTCGGTCGCGACGAGTTCACGCAGGGTGTACAGCTGCACCGCCAGCCGAGGTCCATCGGCGTCGCTCATGATGCGGAGTCCTCTCTCGTCGGGGATCGCGTCGGGCCAAGGGCGCTCACCACTCACGAGAATCATGCTGATCGATACTCGGTTTTGGGCGAACATTAAGTCATATGACGAAAAGTGGATGATTGTTTCTTTGCCCTGATTTTCATCGATTATCTGGGATTTAATTCATCCATTCCTCAGCTGGATTGTTTGTCATAAATAAGAGACATCTCTCGTCTCCTTGGTAGACTTCGACGCATGGCCGGGCAGCGGGGCGCGTACGGGAAGGGCATCGCCAAGCGCGAAGAGATCCTCGCGGCCGCGCTCGAGGTCATCGGCGACGTCGGTGTGCGCAGCGCATCCGTCCGGCAGATCGCCGAGGTCGCAGGGCTCAGTCAGACCGCGCTGTTCCACTACTTCGAGAGCAAGGAGCAGCTGTTCACAGAGGTGCTCCGCAAGCGCGACGAGGTCAACCGTGCGCGGCAGGGGATCGTCCCCGGCCGGCTCGAGGATCTGTCTGTGGTGCACGAGCGGTTCGTGAACGCCGCCCGCCACAATCTCGGTGCCCGTGGCCTGGTGCTGCTGTACTCGCAGCTCTCGGTGGACGCGGCAGAGCCGGCGCATCCCGCCCGGTCCTTCTTCGTCTCCCGCGGAGGGAGGTTCCGCGGCAATGTGGCGCAGATGCTTCGACACGCGCAGGGCGAGGGTCGGGTGACCCCCGAGGTCGACGCCGACACGCTGGCCGCCCTCATCCACGCCGTCTTGGACGGTGCGCAGCTGCTGGCCCTCGCGGATGACCGCGTCGAGGCCGTTGCGGTCATCGACGCACTGTTCCGCCTGCTCGCGGCGGGACGATCCCCGGACGCGGACTCGGGACCTGTTGACGGCGGGCGAGAGGTGACCGCCGTGCTGAGCGACGCCGAATGGGCGCGCATCCGAGCGGTCCTGCCCGCGCCCGCCGGGGGACGGGGACGGCCCCGCCGCGAGGACCGGGTCCTGGTGGAGGGGATGATCTGGAGGATGCGCACCGGGTCGTCCTGGCGGCGACTGCCTGCGCGTTTCGGACCGTGGCAGACGCTGTGGAAACGGCATCGTCGCTACGTCGCGGACGGAACCTGGGAGGCGGTGCTGGCGGCGCTCGCGGCGACCGAGGGATAGACCGGGCGCTGTCCCAGGCCATGGCTAGTGTCTTTCAGGGAGGCGCGGATGCGGTACATCAAAGCGGCGGGCGCCGCGCCGGCGCGCGTCGTCTGGAGCGCGAGCGACCTGAAGGCCGCCGCCGAGTGCGAGTTCGCGTGGCTGCGGGCGATCGATGCGAAGCTCGGGCGGGCGGCCGCCGTCGACGACCCGGCGGACGCGACGCTCGAGCGTGCGGCCCGGCTCGGTACCGTGCACGAGCGCCGGGTGCTCGAACGCTACCGCGCCCGGTTCGCCGGCGCCGTGGTCGAGATCCCCGAGACCCGCTCCGGCGACGCCGCGGGCATGGCAGACGCGGTGGCGCGCACCCTCGCCGCCCTCGCCGACCCCGCCGTCGCCGTCGTCTACCAGGCCGCGTTCCAGACCGACGAGTTCGTCGGCTTCGCCGACTTCCTGTTGCGTGAGGAGCGGACCGGCGACTGGATCGTGCAGGACACCAAGCTCGCCCGCCACGCGCGCGTCACGGCGCTCATGCAGCTGGCGGCATACGTCGACCAGCTCGATCGCGCACGGGTGCCCCGCGCTGAGACCGTCGAGCTGCTGCTCGGCGACGGCACGACCAGCCGGCACCGGGCCGACGACCTGCTGCCGGTGTTCCGGCTGCGCCGCCGGCGGCTGCGGGCGCTCATCGCCGACCGCCGGGTCGATCTCGGCGCCGAGGGGGAGCCGGCGGCCTGGGGCGACGACCGCGGCGAGCTCGCCGTCCTCGCCTGCGGCCGCTGCCCGACCTGCGAGCAGGAGGCGACCCGCAGCCGTGACCTGCTGCTGGTCGCCGGTCTGCGGCCGGCGCAGCGCAGGGCGCTGCGAGCCGCCGGCATCCGCTCGATCGATGACCTGGCGGCGGCCGAGGCTCCGGCCGGCCTGCGCGAGGAGACGTTCGCCGGCCTGCGCGCGCAGGCGCGGCTGCAGCTGGCCAGCCCCGAGGGCGCGCCGGCGTACGAGGTGGCCCTGCCCGTCGCCCTCGCGGCCCTGCCGCGCCGCGATCCCGGCGACCTGTTCTTCGACTTCGAGGGCGACCCGCTCTACACCGAGGGCGAGGGCGGGCGGTGGAACCTCGACTACCTGTTCGGCTGGGTCGACGCCGCCGGGCGGTACAGCACGCTGTGGGCGCACGACTTCGACGCCGAGCGGCAGGCGCTGGAACGCTTCGTCGACATGGTGACGCTGCGCCGCGCCGCCCACCCGGGCCTGCACGTCTACCACTACGCCCCCTACGAGCCCTCGCACCTGCTGGCGATGGCCGCGCGGCACGGCACCCGCGAGGCGGAGGTCGACCGGCTGCTGCGGGAGGGCGTCTTCGTCGACCTGTACCCGATCGTGCGGCGGGCGCTGCGCGTGGGCTCGCGGTCGTACTCTATCAAGAAGCTCGAACCGCTGTACTTGGGCGGCGACGGGCGCCCGAGCGACGTGCGGCGCG
>JASGDW010000005.1:0-32943 GCA_047606965.1 Microbacterium sp. | reverse complement strand
GTCTGCCCGGCATCCCACCCGCCCGCGACCACACCCCCACGGAGACGACCATGTCCATCACCGAGAACGTCGCTGCCCCGTCATACGCGGCCCCGCCCGCGCCCGCGCATCCGCTGGCGAGCCTGACCGCGGCCGAGATCGACGCCGTCCGCGGCATCGTGCTGGCCCTGCCGACCACGGGCGAGGCCACCCGCTTCGCCTACATGGGCCTGGAGGAACCCCCCAAGGGCGAGGTCCTCGCATGGCAGCACGGCGGGGTGCTGCCCGACCGGCGCGCCCGGGTACAGCTGCTGGACATGCGGACCACGGCGTCCAGCGACCTGGTGATCTCGCTCGCGGACGGCGTGATCGTCTCCCGCACGGTGATCGACGGAGCCGCCGGCCAGCTGCCGATCCTGGATGCCGAGTTCGAGGAGGTCGGGGTGATCGCGAACGAGAACGCGGAATGGGTCGCGGCCCTCGCGGCCCGGGGCCTCACGGTCGACGACGTGGTGCTGGTGCCGCTGTCGGCCGGCCACTACGGCTTCGCCGCCGAGGAGCGCCGCCGCATCCTGCGCGCGTTCGCCTTCCGCCAGGACCACCCGAAGGACCACCCGTGGGCGCACCCCGTCGACGGGCTCACCGCCTACATCGACGTCGCCGACCGCCGCGTGATCGAGATCGTCGACACGCCGGGCTTCACCGTGCCCGAGACCAGCGGCAACTTCGACGACCCCGAGTTGCAGGGACCGCCGCTGGCCGGGCTCAAGCCGATCGTCATCACGCAGCCGGAGGGTGCGAGCTTCGTGGTCGAGGGCGAGCACATCAGCTGGGGCGAGTGGGATCTGCGCATCGGCTTCGACGCCCGCGAGGGGCTCGTCATCCGCCAGCTCGGCTTCGCCGGGCGACCGGTGATGTACCGCGGCTCGATCAGCGAGATGGTCGTGCCCTACGCGGACCCCGCGCCGAACCGGTTCTGGCAGAACTACTTCGACACCGGAGAGTACCTGTTCGGGCGGTACACGAACGAGCTCGAGCTCGGCTGCGACTGCGTCGGCGAGATCCACTACTTCTCCCCGACCCTGGCCGACGAGCTCGGGATGCCGCGGACCGTGCGCAACGGCGTGTGCCTGCACGAGGAGGACTTCGGCACGCTGTGGAAGCACAGCGACCTGTTCACCGGATCCAGCGAGGTGCGTCGTGGACGCCGGCTCGTCCTCTCCTTCTTCACCACGGTCGGCAACTACGACTACGGCTTCTTCTGGTATCTGTACCTCGACGGCACGATCGAGTGCGAGGCGAAGCTGACGGGCGTGCTGTTCAGCTCCGCCTATCCCGGGACGGATGCCGCGGGTGCGCCCTACCCGTACGCCTCCGAGGTGGCGCCCGGCCTCGGCGCGCCCTATCACCAGCACCTGTTCTCCGCACGCCTCGACATGACCGTCGACGGCCCGGCCAACGTCGTCAACGAGATCGACGCCGTGCGCGTGCCCGTGTCGGCGTCCAACCCCTACGGCAACGCCTTCACGAAGCGGGTCACGCCGATCACCCGCGAGCGCGAGTCGGGACGCGTCGCCGACGGCGCCGCGAACCGGGTCTGGCAGATCGCCTCGGCCCAGAGAACGACCTCCACGGGCCAGCCGACGTCGTACGTCCTGCTCCCGGAGGGCCATCCGGTGCTGCTCGCGGACGACGACTCGTCCATCGCCGCGCGGGCGGCGTTCGCCACCCGGCACCTGTTCGTGACCAGGTACGACCCGGCCGAACGCTACGCCGCCGGCGACTTCGTCAACCAGCACCCCGGCGGCGGCGGCATCCCCGAGTTCATCGCCGGGGACGAGCCCCTCGTCGGCGAGGATCTCGTGCTGTGGCACACGTTCGGCCTCACGCACTTCCCGCGCAACGAGGACTGGCCGGTCATGCCGATGGACTACGCGAAGTTCACGCTCAAGCCCTACAACTTCTTCGAGCGCAACCCCGTCCTGAACGTGCCTGCGCCCGCGGGTGATCGCTGCGCGCCGGGGCACGACCGCGGCGCGCACGATCACGAGCGTGGCGCGCATCCGTGTCAGCATTGACGGCATGGCCGAGATCCTGCATCTGTGGGCCCTCGCGCCCGCCGCCGTCGGGACCTGCTGCCTGGCGGCCGACGGTCGGCGGACGCGCGGCCGGATCCCCGAGCTCGCCGCCTCCGCGCTCATGCTGCTGGCCATGGCCGACGCGGCGGGGCCGGGCTGGATCGCGCCGGTCTACTCGGCGGGGCTGCTGCTGGCGGCGGCGATGACGCTCGTGGCGCTGCGCGGCGCACGCCGGGAAGGGCATCGCCGTCGCGACCGGGCCGAGCTCGCGATGACGGCGCACGCCGCGGTCGGCCTCATCGTCATGGCCGCGCTGCTGCTGGGCATGGACCACGCCGCCGAGGCCTCCGGCGGGCACGCGCATGGCCCGTCGGCCGCGGCCGTGGCCGCGCTGTTCGTGGCCGGCGCCGCGGCGTACGCGCTGTGGTCGGGGTGGGAGGCGGCACGGGCGCATTCCCCGCTGGGGCGGCTCCAGTTCGGCGCGATGGGGGCGGCGACGCTCGCGATGGGCCTCGCCGGCGTGATCTGAGCCCGCACGTCCGTCAACGCGGTGCGCGGGATGCTGGGCATCGTGGCCAGGCTCGTCACGACTCATCGGCCGACGCACGTGATCGCGTGCGGGGACGACGACTGGCGCCCGCAGTGGCGGGTCGATCTCATCGGCTCGTACAAGGCCCACCGGGTCGCGCATCGCCGCCTTCGCCGCGCGATGGGGCGTCGCCTCCGCGTTCGCCCGCGCCGCGAGGGCGATCGCCCAGGTCTCCTGACCGCGGTCAGGCGGCGGCGAGGGTCTGCGTCGCCTCGACCCACGCGGCGAGCTTCGCCGCCGCGGCACCCGAGTCGATCGCCGCGGCGGCCTCGGCCATCGCCTCGGCCAGACGCTCCAGGATCGACCGCTGCGCCTGCGCGGGCTCCCGGAACAGCCGGAAGGCGACGATGCCCGCCGCCGCGTTCAGCAGCACGATGTCGCGCACCGGGCCGGTCTCCCCGGCCAGCACGCTGCGCACCACCCCGGCGTTGTGGTCCGGGTCGCCGCCGACGAGGTCGTCGATGTCGGCGAGCGGGATGCCGAGATCCCGCGGGTCGATGTCGTGCTCGTGCACCTCGCCGAGGGTGACCTCCCACACCCGGCTGTGGCCGGTGGTGCTCAGCTCGTCCAGCCCGTCGTCGCCGCGGAAGACGAGTGCCGTCGCCCCGCGTGTGCGGAACACGCCGGTGATCAACGGAACCCGGTCCAGCTGGGCGACGCCGACCGCGTTCGCCTCCGCCCGCGCCGGATTGCACAGCGGCCCGAGGAAGTTGAACACGGTCGGGATGCCGAGTTCCGCGCGGGTGGGGCCCGCGTGCCGGAACCCGGGGTGGAACGCCGACGCGAACGCGAACGTGATGCCGGTGCGCGCGAGGGTCTCCGCGACCGCCTCGGGGGGCAGCGTCAGATCGACCCCGAGGGCCCGCAGCACGTCCGAGGAGCCGGACGAGGAGCTCGCGGCCTTGTTGCCGTGCTTGACAACGGGGATCCCGGTCGCGGCGGCGACGATCGCCGACATCGACGAGATGTTCACCGTGCCGAAACGGTCCCCGCCGGTGCCGACGATGTCGAGCACCTGCGAGTCGACCGGCAGCGGCAGCGCCGCCTCGAGGATCGCATCGCGGAAGCCCACGATCTCGTCGACGGTCTCGCCCTTGGCCCGCAACGCGACCAGGAAGCCGGCCAGCTGGGAGGGCGTCGCGTCCCCCGCCATGACGGCGCGCATCGCCCACGTCGACGCGGACACGCTGAGGTCGGATCCCGCCAGAAGATCGGTCAGAATCGTGGGCCAGCTGTGCAGATCCGCCATGCGTCAATCCTTCCACAGGCCCCTGTCGCGGCCGACCGCGAAATCACGCGGCGGAGCCTCCGCCGCACAGCCCGGACCGAGGCCGCCCTCAGCCCGCCGGAGCGGTTTGCACGGCCCCCCGATGCAAGAACCACAGGCAACTATCAGCCATAATGAATGTGTGACGACCCCAGCGACGTATTCCCAGGCCCTCCGCACGGTGAAGCGGCCGGATCCGGTCGCCGTCGGCACGATCGTCTGGCTCGGCAGCGAGGTCATGTTCTTCGCCGGCCTCTTCGCGATCTACTTCACGCTGCGCAGCACGTCACCCGAGCTGTGGGCCGAGGAGTCCGCGAAGCTCAACGTCCCGTTCGCGACCGTCAACACGATCATCCTCGTGCTGTCCAGCGTGACGTGCCAGATGGGCGTGTTCGCCGCCGAACGGTTCCAGCCGTACCGGACCGGCAGGAGTCCCCTGAGATGGGGCATGACCGGATGGTTCTTCCTCACCTTCGCCCTGGGCGCGATCTTCGTCTCCGGCCAGGTGTGGGAGTACGCGTCTCTGGTCGCCGAGGGGATGCCGATCTCGGCGAACTCGTACGCCTCGGCGTTCTACCTCACGACGGGCTTCCACGCCCTGCACGTGACCGGCGGCCTGGTGACGTTCCTGCTGGTGATCGGTCGCGCCTTCGCCGTCAAGAACTTCGGGCGCAAGGAGATGACCACCTCGATCGTCGTGTCGTACTACTGGCACTTCGTCGACGTGGTCTGGATCGCCCTGTTCCTCGTCATCTACTTCCTGCGATAAGACCGGAGTCCCTTCATGGCACGTCACCCGAAGCGCCGGAAGACCGGCCGCCGCAGCCCGTTCGCCGCGGCCGCGCTTATCGGCATCGGCCTGCTCATCACCGGCGGCGCCTACGCCGGTGCCTCGGCGGCGATGGCCGCCACGAGCGATGACAGCTCGACCACCTCGACGCTCACCGTCGAGGACGGGCAGAAGCTGTTCCAGGCCAACTGCGCCACCTGTCACGGCATGAGCCTGCAGGGCACCGACAGCGGGCCGTCGCTGTACGGCGTCGGAGAGCTCGCGGTTCACTTCCAGGTCTCCACGGGCCGGATGCCCCTGGCGGCGCAGTCGCCGCAGGCGGCGTCGAAGCCGGTGCAGTTCACCGACGACCAGATCGCGGCGATCGCCAGCTACGTCCAATCCGTCTCCGCCGGCCCCACCTATCCGGACGAGGAGGTCCTCGACGGCGACGGCGACGTCGCCGCGGGAGCGGAGCTGTTCCGCATCAACTGCGCCATGTGCCACAACGTCGCCGGCGCGGGCGGCGCGCTCACCGAGGGCAAGTACGCCCCGAGCCTGCACACCACGACGGCGCTGAACATGTACGCGGCGATGGTCACCGGCCCGCAGAACATGCCGGTGTTCAACGACATGAACCTCACCGCCGAGGACAAGCGCGACATCATCTCCGCGCTGCTGTGGATGCAGGAGAACGAGTCGCCCGGCGGCTACGGGCTCGGCGACCTCGGACCCGTCTCGGAGGGCCTGTTCATCTGGATCTTCGGCATCGGCACGCTCATCGCGGTCACGGTGTGGATCACCGCGAAGTCGAACTGACGATCATCCATCGACCATACGGAACGCACGAGGAGCACCATGGCACACGAGGACGACCCGCTCGAGCATGAGAGGGCTTCCTGGAAGCCTTCGAGCGGTCTCGCCGTGACGGTGTCCGACCCGGCGCAGGGTACGGAGCTGCCCCCGCACCGCGAGCGGACGACCGACAAGGATCCCGCCGCGATGAAGCGCGCGGTCCGCACCGTCTACACGCTGTTCTACCTCTCGGTCGCGGCCTCGATCTGGGCCGTCGTGGCCTACATGGTCTTCCCGATCGAGGACGGCTCGCTCGTCTCCCTCCACAACAACAACATGTTCGTCGGCCTCGGCATCGCCGCGGCGCTGCTGGCCATCGGCATCGGCGCGATCCACTGGTCCAAGGCCGTCATGGCGGACAAGGAGCACATCGAGGCCCGCCACGCCACCCGCGGTCGCGACACGACCCGCGAGGGCGCCGTGGCGGTGTTCGCCGCCGCGAACGACGACTCCGGCTTCGGCCGTCGCGCGATGATCCGCAACTCGCTGTTCGCGGCCCTGGTCGCCTCGATCGTCCCCGGCGTGGTGCTCTTCCGCGGCCTCGCCCCGCAGGACGAGGACCCCGTCGAGCTGCTCAGCCACACGATGTGGGAGAAGGGGATGCGGCTCGCGCACGATCCGAGCGGCCTGCCGATCAAGGCCTCCGACGTCACCCTGGGCTCCGCGTTCCACGTGATCCCCGAGGCGCTGGCCGACGTCACCGCCGAGGACGGCTATCTCGACGAGAAGGCCAAGGCGATCGTCCTGCTCATGCGGATGCCGCAGGCGGACCTGATCGAGGCCGACGACCGCAAGAGCTGGTCGTACGACGGCATCGTCGCCTACTCCAAGGTGTGCACCCACGTCGGCTGCCCGGTCGCGCTGTACGAGCAGCAGACCCATCACCTGCTGTGCCCCTGCCACCAGTCGCAGTTCGACGTGTCCGACGGCGCGAAGGTGATCTTCGGACCCGCCGCCCGCCCGCTGCCGCAGCTGCCCATCACGGTGGACGACGAGGGCTATCTCGTCGCGCAGAGCGACTTCACCGAACCCGTCGGCCCGAGCTTCTGGGAGCGTCAGTGAGCACCGCAACCGTCACCCCCGCGCCCCCGGCGGCGAAGGACGAGAAACCGCTGGGCGGCCGCTTCGTCGGCGCCGCGGCCAACTACCTCGACGAGCGGACGAGCCTGTCCGGCCTGGTCAAGGAGCTCGGACGCAAGATCTTCCCCGACCACTGGTCGTTCATGCTGGGCGAGATCGCGCTGTGGGCGTTCGTGGTCGTCCTGCTCTCGGGCACGTTCCTGACGTTCTTCTTCCAGGCCTCGATGACGGAGACGACCTACACCGGCTCCTACCCGCTGATGCGCGGAATCTCCATGTCCGCCGCTCTCGACTCGACCCTGAACATCTCCTTCGACATCCGCGGCGGCCTACTGGTCCGCCAGATCCACCACTGGGCGGCCCTGGTGTTCATCGCCGGCATCGGCGTGCACATGCTCCGCGTGTTCTTCACGGGCGCGTTCCGCAAGCCGCGCGAGCTGAACTGGGTCATCGGCTTCGTGCTGTTCGTCCTCGCCATGGGCGAGGGGTTCACCGGCTACTCGCTGCCCGACGACCTGCTCTCCGGCAACGGTCTGCGGATCATCGACGGCATGATCAAGGGCATCCCGGTGATCGGCACCTGGACCTCGTTCCTGCTGTTCGGCGGCGAGTTCCCAGGCGACGCGATCGTCGGGCGCCTGTACACGCTGCACATCCTGCTGCTGCCGGCCATCCTGGTCGCCCTGCTGGCCCTGCACCTGGTGCTGATGATCATCAACAAGCACACGCAGTTCGCCGGTCCGGCACGCACGAACAGCAACGTCGTGGGCTACCCGATGCTGCCCGTGTACGCCTCGAAGATGGGCGGCTTCTTCTTCATCACCTTCGGGGTGATCGTGCTGATCGCCTCGCTGTTCACGATCAACCCGGTGTGGGTGTACGGCCCGTACGACCCCTCTCCGGTGTCGGCGGGCACGCAGCCGGACTGGTACATCGGCTTCGCCGACGGCGCGCTGCGTCTGGTCCCGCCGCACTTGGAGTCGTACTTCTGGGGTCGCACCTGGTCGTGGAACATCATCCTGCCGCTGGTCGTGCTGGTGCTGTTCATCGTGCTCGTCGCGATCTACCCCTTCATCGAGGCATGGATCACCGGCGACAAGCGCGAGCACCACATCGCCCAGCGTCCGCGCAACGCGGCGACCCGCACCGCGATCGGCGCCGCCGGGGTGCTGTTCTACGCGACGCTGTGGGCCTCGGCATCCTCCGACCTCATCGCCACGCACTTCAGCCTGTCGATGGAGGGCGTGATCCACTTCCTGCAGATCACCCTGATCGTCGGTCCGGTCATCATCTACTTCGTCACCAAGCGCATCTGCATCGCGCTGCAGAAGAAGGACCGCGAGATCGCCCTGCACGGCTACGAGTCGGGCCGTATCGTGCGCCTGCCCGGCGGCGAGTACATCGAGGTGCACCAGCCCGTGGACGAGTACGAACGCTGGAAGCTCATCGACTACGAGACCTTCGAGCCGCTGGTCGTGCGTCCGGACGCGAGGGGCCGTATCGGCTTCTGGCAGAACGCGCGCGCCGCACTCTCACGCTGGTTCTTCGAAGACCGGCTCACGCCGGTGACCCAGGCCGAGCTGGACGAGGCGGTCGCGCACCAGCACCACGCCCTCGCCCATCTCGACCACGAGGAGGCCGTCGAAGTCGCCGGTGCCGCCGAGCGTGCTTCCGCCGCCGGCGAACCCGTCAACGCGGTCGGCGAACGAGCCGAGGCGGAGTTCGGCTCCCCGAAGGCCCTGGAGGAGCTCGACGAGAGCACGGAAGACCCCGACAAGGCCTGACGCCACCGCCGCGAAGCGGGCGGCTCCCCTCCTCGGGGGCCGCCCGCTTCCTCGTCCCCGCGCCGGTCGGGCGGACTCAGATCGCGGCCTCGTGACGCTGGTACTCCCTCGGCGACATGCCGTGAGCAAGGGAGAACACCTTCGTGAATGCCGCCGTGCTCTTGTAGCCGACCTGCCGCGCCACATCGCCGGGCGTCCTGCCGGTCCACAGAAGTGCGCGGGCGACGTCCATGCGCAGTCGTGATCGCCACCGGGGGAAGGGCATTCCCGTCTGTGTCGAGAACTGTCGGCTCAGCTCCAACGCGTCGACGTGGAGGACGGCCGCCCATTCCGCCAGGGAGCGTGCGTTGTGAGGGCTGTGCCACAAAGCGGCTCCGATCTTCGCCACGGAGGATGTGTGGGCGTGCATCGCGGTGCAGTCCCGGTCGCGGCCGAACTGCGCGCGGAACAGCACGTCCACGAAAGTCCCGGGTCCGGCGGCCGGCTTCAGCAAGGTCTGCTCCGACAGGGCTATGTGAAGGAGATGTCCCTCTGCGCTGAGCGGATAGGCGAACGCCCTGAGGTCCTCGAGGGCGACATGCGCATGGCCGTGTCGACTGCCGACCGGCACGAGTATGGAGCCGTCACCGAGTTCGACCTGGAACGGCACCCCTGCGGGAACCCAGATGAGGTCTCCGCGTTGAAGCTGCCGGTCATGAGCCCCGATGCGAAGTGTCACGTGGCCCCTGTATGCCCAATGGAGAACGTGGCAGTTCTCGATCTGCACCGGCCGCCGCTCGGAGGGGATTGCCGGTGCCGGATGACTCTGCGCGATGAGTCCCGCGACAGCTGTGGACATGTCGTCGCCGAGATTGTCGCGTGAGGCGGCATCGACGGCGGCGCGCCGCGCGAACTCCTGCGGAGCGACACCTGTGTGCCGCCGGAATGCCCGGGTGAAACCGGCCGGTGACGTGTAGCCGACATGTCGGGCGGTCCATCCGATCCCGTGTCCTTCGATCAGGCGGGCGGCAGCCGCCGCCACACGCGCCCGAGTGCGCCATTCGGACATCGGAAGGCCGGTCTCGTTACGGAAGTAACGCTGCAGAGTCTTCACGCTGATGTGCTCTCGCTCGGCGAACGCCGTCACGGACATGTCGCTACCGGGCGTACGCAGGATCGTCAGCGCAACGGACCGCGCCGCGGAAGAACGCGGCATCGGCAATGATGCGGCGTAGGCGCCGAGCTCGCCCGGGTCCGTCGTCGGAGACGCCCCGCGTAACAGCTGCTGTAAAGGAGCGACGCGCGTGACCTCTCCGGCCGCATACCGGTGCATGAGCCAGTCGTTCCACGCGACGGGGACGGATACGATCCGCAATTCGGTGGGAGCCGCCGGCAGCATGCGCGCGGGGGCGAAGATCGGGACCGCCAGCGTTCCCTGCTCCGTCTGGACGGCGTGGGAGACGCCGGGCGGAACCAGAATCGCTTCGCCGGCCGACACGCGATGCACCCGGCCTGCCACCTCGACCATTGCGACCCCGGCCCGAACCCAGAGGAAGAGCAGCAGACGATCGTTCGACAGCGGCCCCGCCGAGACCGGCGGAAGATCCTCCACCGCGAGCATGGAGATGTCGGCGACAGCCCGCACGAAGGCCCTTCCTAGCCAGGACAACGATTAGTCGCTTCATGATAACCGCTGCAGGTAAGGTAAGACTAACCTCTATCGGGACTGGAACCGACCCCGAACAAGAGAGAACCACCGATGAGGACCCTGCGCACAGAACGATCCCGAACCGCCACCGCCGTAGGAGCCGCGGTCGTCGCGGTCCTCCTGCTGTCAGGGTGCGGCGAGGCCGGCACGGGATCGGAGACGGCCAGCAGCTCCACGAGCCTGCTGCCTGCGGCTGAGGGCGTGACGGAGTACCCGCTCACGCTGACGACGGCCTGGGGCGAGACGTCTCTCGAGGAACGTCCCGAACGGATCGCGGTCGTGAACTCCTACGGCACCGATGTGGAACTCCTCGCGAGCATCGGAGTGTCGCCGGTGCTGGCCCCGGACACTTTCGAGCGATCCGTCTGGACCCTCGACGCGCTCCCCCACGAGGTCGAGACCGTCTACGCCTACGACGACTCGGAGCCGTACCCCTACGAGGCCGTCGCCGCGAGCGAGCCGGACCTCATCATCGTCACGGCTGAGGACATCGGCGCCGAGGCGTATGAGCGCCTCTCCGCCATCGCACCGGTCCTGGCCGCCGAGACCTCAGACGACGTCGTGGCCACCTGGCAGGACCGCCTCGACCAGATCGCGACGGCGCTGGACCTCGGTGACGCCGCAGCGGACGTCGTCGACGGCTACGACCAGTTCTTCAGCGATGTGAGAGAGGAGAACCCGGAGTTCGAGGGGCTGACGGCGACCTACCTGGTCGTGTTCGGGAGCGAATGGGGGATCGAGTACTACTCCGGCACCGGATCGACCGTCGAATCCCTGTTCCTCAGCCTTGGTTTCAGCGCCAACCCTCTGGCCGAGAACTTCGACGACACGCGCACCACGGTCAGCACCGAACTGATCAGCCTGGTCGACGCCGACGTCCTGATCGTCGCGAACAACACCCAGGATCTCGAGCGCACCGAGTTCGACGAACTGCTCACCTCGCAGTCGCTGTTCCAACAGCTCGATGCTGTCGAGGACAACCATGTCGTGATCTTCGACAACGCCGGCAGCAGCTACGTCTTCGACGGCGAGGAGTCGGAGGGCAACATCGCCTGGGCGCTCGGATATCCCGGTCCCCTGTCGACCGAATGGGCCGCCGAGCGCATCGTCGCGATGATCGACTCCGTGCTGGAATGAGTATGTCGCGATAGCGGGGCGCGATGTGCGACGAGCCCGGTGACGCCTCGACCAAGCGCGATAGACGAGCATGACCCACGACCCACCCACCACAGATCGGCGGCACGCCTGGCAGGAGCCGCCGGTCCGGCATTCGCCGCGTCGCCGGCGGGTCCTCGGCATCGCCGTGATCGGGGCGGCCCTGGCGGCCGTGTCGCTGGGGAGTCTCGCATTCGGCGCGAACTCGCTGTCGCTGGACGCGGTGTGGACGGGACTGTGGCAGCCGGACGATTCGGAGGCGGCGCTGATCGTGTGGACGCTGCGCGTCCCGCGCACCGTCGTCGGACTCATCGTGGGTGCGGCGTTCGGTGTCGCGGGCGCGCTGATCCAAGCGTTGACGCGCAACCCGCTGGCCGATCCCGGTGTGCTCGGGGTCAACGCGGGGGCGGGGTTCGCGGTGACGCTCGGGGCGGGTCTGTTCGGGCTGTCCGGCGTGACCGGGTACGTGTGGTTCGCGTTCGTCGGCGCCGCGGCCGCGACGGTCGTGGTGTACCTCATCGGCTCAGCGGGTCGCGGCTCGGTGTCGCCCGTGACGCTCGTGCTCGCCGGTGTCGCGTTGAGCGCGGTGCTGGGCGGGTTCTCGACGTTCCTGACGCTGATCGACGAGGACACGTTCCGGTTGGTCCGCGCCTGGGGGGTCGGGTCGATCGCCCGTACCGGCCTGGGCGACACCCTGGCGGTGGTGCCGTTCCTCGCAGCGGGGCTGATGATCGCCGTCGCGCTCTCGGGGGCGCTGAACTCGATCGCGCTCGGCGACGACCTCGCCGCGTCGCTCGGGACCAAGGTCGTGCGCGCCCGCGTGCTCGGCGTCATCGCGGTGACGCTGCTGGCCGGCGGGGCGACCGCGCTGACCGGCGGGATCGGCTTCGTCGGGCTCATGGTGCCACATGTGGTGCGGTGGTTCACCGGCCCGGATCAGCGGTGGATCATCCCCTTCTCGGCGCTCGCCGCCCCCGTGCTCGTGCTCGCTGCGGACGTGATCGGCCGGGTCGTCGACCGCCCGGGCGAGATCGAGGTCGGCATCCTGACCGCGGTGATCGGCGCGCCGGTGCTCATCGCCCTGGTGCGGCGGCGGAAGGCGAGCGGGCTGTGAGCGGCACGGACGAGGGCGCTTCGTCCCGCTTCGCCCGCTCGGCGCCCCGGGTGGCGCTCGTGGACTTCGGCTATGCCACCCGGACGGCGCGGACCGGGTGGTTCTCCGTGCGCGTGCCGCTGCGGGTGGTCGCGGTGTCTGCGGTGCTGTTCGTGGTCGCGGCGGTCACGGCGATGGTCGCGATCACTCTCGGAGACTACCCGCTGCGCTTGGATCAGGTGCTTGCGACGCTGGTCGGCGGGGGCGAGCGGTTCCACCGGACGATCGTGCTGGAGTGGCGGCTGCCGGTCGCGATCGCGGCGGTGCTGTTCGGGGCGCTGTTGGGGATCGGCGGGGCGGCGTTCCAGTCCTTGACCCGCAACCCGCTCGGCTCGCCGGATGTGATCGGCTTCGACACCGGTTCCTACACGGCGGTCGTGGTGACCGTCCTGGTGTTCGGCTCGACCTCCTACTGGGGCATCGCGTCCGCCGCGATCGCCGGCGGCCTGACGACGGCGCTCGCGGTCTACCTGCTCGCGTACCGACGGGGCATCCAGGGGTTCCGGCTCATCATCGTCGGCATCGGCCTGTCGGCGATGCTCGGCTCAGTCAACGCCTACCTCATCACCCGCGCCGACATCGAGGATGCGATGACGGTCGGGTTCTGGGGCGCCGGCTCCATCGGCCGGGTGTCCTGGAACTCCGTCGTCCCCTCGCTCCTCATCGCCGCGGTGATCGTCGCCGCGGCGATCCTGCTGGCGCCCGCGCTGAAACGGCTGGAGCTCGGCGACGAGGCCGCGACCGCCCTCGGCACCCGACCCACGCCGGCCCGGCTCGGCCTCATGGTCGTCGGCGTCGCCACCGTCGCGCTGGTGACCGCGGCGGCCGGTCCCATCGGGTTCGTCGCCCTCGCCGGCCCTCAGCTCGCGCGCCGCCTGACCCGCTCGGCCGGGGTGAGCCTGCTCGCCTCCTCCGGGATGGGGGCGGCGCTGCTCGCGCTCGCGCATCTGCTCTCGCTCGTGATCGCGCAGTTCTACCGGTCGGTCCCGGTCGGGCTCGTCACCGTGTGCCTCGGGGGCTTGTACCTGATCTGGCTGCTGATCCGCGAGACCCGACGACAGTACGGAGCACCCCGATGACATTCACGAACCCCTCGGAGGAGACCGCGCCGGCGGCCCCGCCGCCGAGCATCCGCGTGGCGGCGGAAGCCGCGACGATCGGCTACGACAAGCGGACCGTCTCCCGCGAGCTGACCGTGGCCGTCCCGGACGGCTCGTTCACCGCGATCATCGGCCCGAACGGCTGCGGCAAGTCCACCCTGCTGCGCGCCCTCGCCCGCGTCCTCACCCCGACCGGGGGGCGGGTGCTGCTCGACGGGAAGGCGATCGGCGAATACAGGTCGAAGGAGGTCGCCCGCCGCCTCGGCGTGCTGCCGCAGACCTCCCTCGCCCCGGACGGCATCCGGGTCGCGGACCTCGTGGCCCGTGGCCGCGCGCCGTACCAGCGCCTCATCCAGCAGTGGCGAGCCTCCGACGAGCAGGCGGTCGCCCGGGCCCTTGCGGCGACCCGGCTCACCGGGCTGTCGGGCCGGCTCGTGGACGAGCTCTCCGGCGGGCAACGCCAACGGGTGTGGGTGGCGATGCTGCTCGCGCAGGACACCCCGATCATGCTGCTGGACGAGCCGACCACGTTCCTCGACATCGCGCACCAGTACGAGCTGATGGAGCTGTTCCGCACCCTCCACGAGAACGGCAAGACGATCGTGGCGGTGCTGCACGACCTGAACCAGGCCGCCCGCTACGCCGACCATCTCATCGTGATGCGCGACGGCCAGGTCGTCACCACCGGGACACCCGGCGAGGTGGTCACCGCCGAGCTCATCGAGGAGGTGTTCGGTCTGCGGGCGCTCGTCGTCCCCGACCCGGTGACCGGCACCCCGTCCGTCGTCCCGCTCGACCCGCGCACCGTGCGCCCGGTCGAGCCGCCCCTTCCCGAACAGGAATAGCCCGCCCACGGCTCGCACCCTGGAGGTGCTGCAGGTGACCGACATCACCGCTGGGATGCGGCGGGTCATCCTCGGCGGTCCCGGACTCGCGGCCCACATCGCGGCGAACGGCTACCCCGTGGCCCGGGACGAGACCGCGTTGCCGGCGAACGGCCGCTGGCTGGAGCACTGAACCGAGTTCGCCTGGGTCGCCGGCGAGACGCTGCCCCTGACCCCGATCCGGCGTTGATCGGGGCCGAGCAACGGCCGCGGATCAGCGCGCGAAGTATCCGCGGTAGTACTCGAAGACCCAGCCGACGATCGCCACGACGAACACGGCGAGGCCGATCGGGAGCATCCAGGTGCCGACCGCCAGCGCGATCGCCCCCAGCGCGACCGAGAAGGCGAGCACGAGCGGCCACCACGACCAGGGGCTGAACTCGCCTATCTCCGGGTCACCGTCGTCGATGTCCGCGCCCATACGGTCCTCCGGCAACTCACCGCCCTGCGCCTTGTGCACACGCGAGATGTAGAAGCCGATCATCGTCGACATGAAACCGCCGAACAGGAGGGCGACGGAGCCGACCCACTCGACCGCCTCGTACCAGGGCAGATCCGGGTGGTCGAGGATGTTCCACCCGGTGTAGACGATGTCGATGAAGACGAAGAAGCCGACCAGCAGCCACCAGATGACGATGTTCGAACGCACGGCCTACTTCACCTCTCCGGTCTCGGCGTCCACGACGGGCGCATCGGGCGCGTCCTTCACCGGGCCCACGCCCACCGGCAGCGCGGCCTCGGGATGGTTCAGGTCGAACGCCGGGCGCTCGCTGCGGATGCGCGGGATCGACGTGAAGTTGTGACGCGGGGGCGGACAGCTGGTCGCCCACTCGAGCGAGCCGCCGTAGCCCCAGGGGTCGTTGCTGGTGACCTTCGGCGCCTTGCGCGCGGTGACCCACACGTTGAAGACGAACGGGATGACCGACGCCGCGAGCACCATAGAGCCGACCGTGGACACCTGGTTCTCCCAGGTCCAGCCGTCCGCCGTCGAGTAGTCGGCGTAGCGCCGCACCATGCCGTCCACACCCAGCCAGTGCTGGATGAGGAAGGTCATGTGGAAGCCGATGAACAGCAGCCAGAAGTGGATGTAGCCGAGCCGCTCGTTGAGCATCTTCCCGGTCCACTTGGGCCACCAGAAGTAGAAGCCCGCGAACATGGCGAACACGACCGTGCCGAACACGACGTAGTGGAAGTGCGCGACGACGAAATACGAGTCGGACAACGCGAAGTCCAGCGCCGGGGAGGCGAGGATCACACCGGTCAGGCCGCCGAACACGAACGAGACGAGGAAGCCGAGGGAGAACATCATGGGCGTCTCGAAGGTCACCGACCCCCGGAACATCGTGCCGATCCAGTTGAAGATCTTCACGCCGGTCGGCACGGCGATGAGCATCGTCATGAAGGCGAAGAAGGGCAGCAGCACGGAGCCCGTGACGTACATGTGGTGCGCCCACACCGCGACCGACAGCACGGCGATCGAGATCGTCGCGTACACGAGCGTCTTGTACCCGAAGATCGGCTTGCGGCTGAAGACGGGGAAGACCTCGGAGACGATCCCGAAGAACGGCAGCGCGATGATGTACACCTCGGGATGGCCGAAGAACCAGAACAGGTGCTGCCACAGCAGCACCCCGCCGTTGGCCGGGTCGTAGATGTGAGCGCCCAGGATGCGGTCGGCGGCGGCGGCGAGCATCGCGGCGGCCAGCACCGGGAAGGCGATGAGCACCAGGATGCTGGTGATCAGCGTGTTCCAGGAGAAGATCGGCATCCGCCACATGGTCATGCCGGGCGCCCGCATCGTGATGATCGTGGTGATGAAGTTCACACCGCCGAAGATCGTGCCGAAGCCGCTGATGCCCAGCCCCAGCATCCACAGGTTGCCGCCCACGCCGGGCGTGAACGAGGCGCTCGCCAGCGGCTGGTACGCGAACCATCCGAACGAGGCCGCGCCCGAGGGGGTGAGGAAGCCGGCGACGGCGATGATCGATCCGAACAGGAACAGCCAGAACGCGAACGCGTTCAGACGCGGGAACGCGACGTCGGGGGCGCCCAGCTGCAGCGGCAGGACCGCGTTGGCGAAACCGGCGAACAGCGGCGTCGCGAACATCAGCAGCATGATCGTGCCGTGCATCGTGAACAGCTGGTTGTACTGCTCCTTGGTCTGCAGGATCTGCATCCCGGGCTCGAACAGCTCGGCACGGATGATGAGGGCCATCACGCCGCCGAGCAGGAAGAACAGGAAGGAGGCGATGAGGTACATGTACCCGATCGTCTTGTGGTCGGTGGAGGTGACCCACCTGACGATGATGTTGCCCTTCTGGGCGGTGCGCGACGTGGTCAGCAGCGCCGCCTGACGCGGAGGGAGGGTGCGGGTGCCCGACTCCTGAAGCGGAAGTGTCGTCGCCATGATCACTCGTCTCCCTCAGCGGTGGTCGCGCCGGTGCCGGGCTGGTTGCTCAGCCGGTCGTAGGCGTCTTGGATGTCGCCGGTCTGGCCCGCCTCGCGGAGGCTGTCGAGGTAGGCCTCGTACTCCTCCTCGCTGACGACCTTCACCTGGAAGAGCATCATCGAGTGGTACTCGCCGCACAGCTCCGCGCACTTTCCGGCGTAGGTGCCCTCGCGGGTCGGCGTGAACGACCACGAGTTGTCCTTGCCGATGTACATGTCCTTCTTGTAGAGGAAGTCGATGATCCAGAAGGAGTGGATGACGTCGCGCGACTGCAGGTTGATGGTGACCGACTCGTTCACCGGCAGGTAGAGCGTCGGCAGGGCATCGGTGTCGACGTTGCCCTCGGCGTCGGTCTGCGCCTGCACGCCCATGGTCCACACCGTGTCGGAGCCGTCGGCGTCGGCGCCGTCGTACTCGAAGTCCCAGGACCACTGCTTGCCGATCGCCGTGATCGTGACGTCGGGGTCCTCGTCGACCGTCTGGAGGATCGTCTGGTCGCGTGCGGTGAACGCGAAGAAGCCCAGCACGAGGATCAGCGGCACGACCGTGTAGAAGATCTCGATCGGCATGTTGTAGCGCAGCTGGACCGGCAGACCCGTGTCGCTCCTGCGACGGCGGTAGACGACCATCGCCCAGAGCATCAGCGCCCAGGTGACGATGCCGACGGCCAGCAGCACGATCCAGGAGTTGACCCAGAGGCTGGCCACCATGTCGGTGTTGTTGGTCGCGGCCTGGCCGTCGTCGGTGAATCCGGGCAGGAAGCCATGCAGCTGCTGCGTCGTGCAACCGGTGAGGATGAGCGCCGTCGCGGCGACCCCAGCGGGGAGGACAGCGAGGCGCAATCGACGTTTCGAAGGCACGGTGCACCTTTCCGGGTCACGAATGAAGCTCCTTCAGTCTAGAGCAAGCTCACACCCGCTTCTGGCCAAGCGCCCAGGAAGAAAGACGAACTCGGCGCGGTCGGAGCCCGTGATCACGGGGTCCGACCGCGCCGAGGAGGTCGCGCGGAAAAGGCTCAGTGGAAGCTGTCGCCGCAGGCGCAGGAGCCCTGCGCGTTGGGGTTGTCGATCGTGAAGCCCTGCTCCGAGATCGTGTCCTTGAAGTCGATCGTGGCGCCGTCCAGATACGGCACGCTCATGTCGTCGACGATGACCTCGACGCCGTCGAAGTCGACGACCTTGTCGCCGTCGAGATAGCGCTCGTCGAAGTAGAGCTGGTAGATCAGGCCGCTGCATCCGCCGGGCTGGACCGCCACGCGCAGCCGGAGGTCGTCGCGTCCCTCCTGGTCGAGCAGGCTCTTGACCTTCGCCGCGGCGGCGTCGGTGACGAGCACACCGTGCTCGCGGGTGGACTCACGGGTGGTCTGGCCGTCGGCCAGCACGGTGTCGGTCATGGTTCTCCTTGCGGACGGCGCGGTCGGATGGGGTCGATTCTACGCGTCCTGCGGCGTGTCGGGCCGGTGCGCGTCGAGTTTCTCCAGCAGCAGCGCCTCTGCGGCCACGGCGCGGCGGAAGGTGTCGAGGTGGAGCGACTCGTCGGGGCTGTGGGCGCGGGTGTGCGGATCCTCCACGCCGGTGACGAGGACCTGCGCATCGGGGAAGGTCCGCACCAGGTCGGCGATGAACGGGATCGACCCGCCGACCCCCACGTCGACGGGGGGCACGCCGTAGCCCTCCGCGAGGCTGTCGCGCGCGAGGCCGACGGCCCAGCCGCCGGACTCGACGAGGAAGGGGTCGCCGCAGTCGACGTCGCCGAAGGTCAGCTGCGCGCCGAACGGCGCCCGCGCGCGCAGATGCGCCTCGATCGCCTCGTACGCCTCGCGGGCGCGCTGGCCCGGCGCGACCCGGGCGCTGACGACGACGCGCACGACCGGCGTGAGCGTGTTCGACGCCGCCTCGACGCTCGGGACGTCGAGCCCGGTGATCGTGATCGCGGGCTTGTTCCAGATGCGCCCGAGGATCGCGTCGGCGCCGATCGGCGACACACCGTCGGGGAGGCCGGCCTCGTCCCGCAGCGTCGCCTCGTCGTAGCCGGGTGTCTCGGCGTCGCGGGCGCGCAATCCGGCGACGGCGACCGATCCGTCGGCGTCCCACAGCGTGGCCAGCAGCCGCACGGTCGCCATGATCGCGTCCGGCACCGCGCCGCCGAACATGCCGGAGTGGGAGGCGTGGTCCAGGGTGCGGACGGTGAGGGTGAAGCGCACGTTTCCCCGCAGGGAGACGGTCAGCGCGGGCGTCTGCGCGTCCCAGTTGCCGGAATCGGCGACGACGATCACGTCGCCGCGCAGCGCGTCGCGATGCTCCTCCAGGAAGCGGGCGAACGAGCGCGAACCGTCCTCCTCCTCGCCTTCGACGAACAGCGCGACGCCGAGGTCGAAGGCGTCGCCGAGCGCCTCGCGCACGGCCCGCAGCGCGGCGATGTGCACCATGACGCCCGCCTTGTCGTCGGCGGCGCCGCGGCCGTACAGGCGTCCGTCGCGCACGGTCGGCTCGAACGGCGGCGACTGCCACAGCGCCTCGTCACCGGCGGGCTGCACATCGTGGTGCGCGTAGAGCAGCACGGTGGGCGCGCCCCTCCGCGCCGCACGGGTCGCGAGCACGGCCGGCTGGCCGAGCTCGCCGTCGTCGACCGGGGAACGGGCGATCTCGACCCGCTCGAAGACGCCTGTGGACTCCGCGAGCGCGGCGACCGCCTCGGCGCTGCGCTGCACCTGCGTCCGGTCGAACGCGGGCCAGGCCACCGACGGGATGCGCACGAGGGAGCCGAGTTCGGCCAGCGCACGAGGGATGCCGGCGGCCGACGCCGTGCGCACGGCGTCCTTCCGGGTCTGCTCAGGGGTCATGCGGGTAATCTTAGAAGGCACCGTTTTCCGAGCTTCCGAGGACCCCGTGGCCAAGACCTCCGCCGATTCCGCCCCGCACGACGCCGACACCCCGCACGGCAAGGGGCGTCCGACCCCGTCGCGCGCCGAGCAGGAGGCCGCACGGCGCAAGCCGCTCGTGGCGGACACCAAGGAGGCCAAACAGCGCCGACGGGCCGAGGCCCTGCAACAGCGCGAGAAGGCCCGTATCGGGATGGCCGCCGGCGACGACCGCTACCTGACCGCCCGCGACAAGGGCCCGCAGCGCCGGTTCGTGCGCGACTGGGTCGACTCCCGCTGGCACGTCGCCGAACTCGTCATGCCCGTGATGGTGGTCGTGCTGCTGCTGATGTTCGTGAACGTCACCGCGGTGCAGACCGGGGCGTACGTCGTGCTGTGGGTTTTCGTGCTGTTCGCCGTGATCGACATGGTCATCACCTCGGCCCGGGTCAAGCGCGCGGCGCGGGCGAAGTTCGGTGACCGGGTCGAGAAGGGCCTGGGCTGGTACGGCGCGATGCGCATCGTGCAGATGCGGTTCATGCGCCTGCCCAAGCCGCAGGTCAAGCGCGGCACCCGCGTCTCCTGACCGCCCCCGTTGCCGTCTCGCGGCGAGGGAGAGATGCGGGCAGAGCAGGGGGTCAGAGGCGGCGGGACGCCGCCAGGCCGCGGTTGATCTGACGTGCCCAGAGCGGGCCGCGGTAGAGGAACCCGGTGTAGCCCTGCACGAGGGTCGCGCCGGCATCCAGCCGTTCCCGCACGTCGGCGGCGGTCTCCACCCCCCCGACCGAGATCACGCAGAACTCCGCAGGGACGACCTCCCGGACGATCCGCAGCGCCTCCAGCGCCCGCGCCTTCAGCGGGGCGCCCGACAGCCCGCCGTCGCCCGCGGCGGCCACCACGGCCGGGTCGGTGCGCAGCCCCTCGCGCGAGATCGTCGTGTTGGTCGCGATGACGCCCGCGAGCCCGAGGTCGACGGCGAGCGTCGCGACCGCGGCGATCTCGTCGTCCGGCAGGTCGGGCGCGAACTTCACGAGCAGCGGCGTGGAACGGGCCGCGTCCCGCACCGCGGACAGCAGCGGACGCAGCGTCTCGACGGCCTGCAGCCCGCGCAGCCCGGGTGTGTTCGGCGAGGACACGTTGACGACGAGGTAGTCGGCCAGCGGGGCGAGCAGCGCCGCGCTGCGGACGTAGTCCCCGGTGGCGTCCGCGACGTCGACCACACGGCTCTTGCCGATGTTGACGCCCAGCACCGGACGCCTGCGGCGGCGGCGCAGCCGCTCCAACCGGACGGCGGCGGCGACCGCGCCGCGGTTGTTGAACCCCATCCGGTTCACGACCGCGCGATCCGGGACCAGCCGGAACAGCCGCGGCCGAGGGTTGCCGTCCTGCGGGATCGCCGTGACGGTGCCGACCTCGACGTGGCCGAAGCCGAGGGAGAACAGGCCTGCGGCGCCCCGCACGTCCTTGTCGAAGCCGGCGGCGACGCCGAAGGGCGAATCCAGGTCGAGGCCGAGCGCGCGGGTGCGCAACGACGGATCGGGGCGGGTGAGGGCCCGTGAGAGCCAGGAGAGGGGCGGCACCCCCAGCACCCGGATCACCAGCATCGCCGCGTGGTGCGCGGTCTCGGGGTCCATGCGCGACAGGACGGTGCGGAACAGCAGCGGATACATCGTGTGCCAGGCTACCGCGCGGCTCAGTCGGTCGACGCCGAGGGGCGTTCGACGTGGTCTGCCCGCAGCAGTGCGATCGAGGACTCGAAGTCCTCGAGCGATTCGAACGCCTGGTAGACGCTCGCGAAGCGCAGATAGGCGACCTCGTCGAGCTCGCGCAGCGGACCGAGGATCGCCAGGCCGATCTCGTTCGTGTCGATCTGCGACGACCCGGTCTGACGCACCGTCTCCTCCACGGTCTGGGCGAGCACGGCGAGGTCGGCCTCGGTGACCGGTCGTCCCTGACAGGCCTTGCGGACCCCGGACATGACCTTGTCACGGCTGAACGGCTCGATCACGCCGGAGCGTTTGATGACGTTCAGGCTCGCGGTCTCGATCGTCGAGAAGCGTCCGCCGCACCGGGGGCATTGCCGGCGGCGGCGGATGCTGAGCCCGTCGTCGCTGGTGCGTGAATCCACGACCCGTGAGTCCGGGTGGCGGCAGAAGGGGCAGTGCATGACAGCGACAGACTAACCGGCGAATCTGGCCTCGACCGCCTCACCGTGCGCGGGCAGCGCCTCGGCGTCCGCGAGGGTGACGATCGCCTCGCGCACCCGGGCGAGCGCATCGCGGTCGTAGCGGACGACCTGCTGCGGGCGCAGGAAGGTGGCCGCGGACAGTCCCGCCGCATAGCGGGCCTGTCCGCCGGTGGGCAGCACGTGGTTGCTGCCGGCGAGATAGTCGCCCAGGCTCACCGGGGCGTTCTCCCCGACGAACACCGCGCCGGCGTTGACGAACTCCTCCGGCCGCGGGTCTCGCAGGTGAAGCTCGAGGTGCTCGGGCGCGTAGGCGTTGCTGAACGCGGTCGCGGCGGGGATGCCGTCGACCAGGACGATGGCGGACTGCGGGCCGTCGAGGGCGACGGCCACGCGCTCGGCGTGCCGGGTGCGCGGCGCCCGGATCGCGATCTCGGCGGCGACCCGCTCGGCCAGGTCGGCGGAGTCGGTGACGAGCACGGCGGAGGCCTGCTCGTCGTGCTCGGCCTGGCTGATGAGATCGGCGGCGACCAGGCCCGCGTCCGCGTCGGCGTCGGCGACGATGAGGATCTCGGTCGCGCCCGCCTCAGCATCCGTGCCGACCAGGCCGGCGACGGCGCGTTTGGCGGCGGCGACGAAGTTGTTGCCGGGGCCGGTCACGACGTCGACCGGGTCGAGCCCGACGGCGGCCACGCCGTGGGCGAGCGCGCCGATCGCGCCGGCGCCGCCCATCGCGTATACCTCGTCGACGCCCAGCAGACGCGCCACGGCGAGCACGAGCGGGTGCACGCGGCCGTCGTGGTCGCGCTGCGGCGGGGAGGCCAGCGCGACGACGTCCACGCCGGCGACCTGCGCGGGCACGACGTTCATCACGACGCTCGACGGATAGACCGCCTTGCCGCCGGGCACGTACACCCCGACGCGGCGCACCGGCTGCCAGCGCTGCTCGACCACGGCCCCGGGGGCGAGCTCGGTCACGGCCGGCGCCGGGACCTGCGCGGCGGAGGCGAGGCGCACGCGTTCGATCGCCGCCTCGACGGCGGCGCGCACGTGGGCGTCGAGTCCGGCGACGGCGTCGTCCAGGTGGGACGCCGGCACCCGCAGCGCGTGCCCCGACACGCCGTCGAAGCGCTCCGCCTGCTCGCGCAGCGCCGTCTCCCCGCGCGCCGCGACGTCGTGGACGATCTCCGCCGCCGTGGCGAGGGCGTTCGAACGCGCCACCTCGGCGCGCGGGACGGCGGCGAGGAGCTCCGCCGCGGACAGCCTGCGGCCGCGGAGGTCGATGGTGCGCAGCATCCCGCCAGGATATCGCGACGCGCCCGTCGGCCTCAGCCGCGGGTGACGCCGGACACGTCGTGCAGGTAGCCCAGCCGGCCGTCCTCGTGACGGACGACGAAGACCTCGCCGCGGTCCTCGATCACGAGCGCCCAGGCGTCCGGACCGATCTGGAACAACGGCGCGCCGGACTCGTCGAGCACGTCGCGGGGCTCCGGCGCGAGCGCCCAGAACGCCTGCGGCGCCGGGGCCGGCTCCGCGACGACGGGCTCGTAGGCCGCCGTCGGCGTGGCGTCGGCCTCGACGACGGGGCGGGGCGCCACGGGACGGGGCGAGACCGGACGCAGCGGCCGGGCGTTCTGGTGCGCGAGCGCTTCCGGACGGTGCCGGAAGTCCTCGCCGAACACAGGCAGCAGCGGTGCGAACACCGTGAACACGACACCGCCCAGCGTCAGCACCGTCTCGACCCACGTCACCCAGGTGGTGCCGAGGTAGCCGCCCGGAAGCGCCGCCCCCAGACGCCAGGCCAGGGAGATCCAGTACACCGCCGCGACCGAGAACGCGACGGAGGCGAACTGGTCGACGCCGAGCGAGCCGACGCGGCGGATGCCGTCGGGTGAGAGCCGGCGCAGGCCGAGCAGGAACACGGCGGCCGTCGGCAGCGCGATCGCGAGGATCCAGTCGATCCCGCCGGTCCACACCGACGGGCCGACGACGCCCAGCGCGGCGTAGGTGGGGAAGAACGAGAACACGAACGCCAGCAGCCAGATCCCGCCGAGCACGACCTCCCGGATCGAGAACGGCCCGACTCCGTACTGGGGAGGCACGGTCGGCTCCGCCTCGGCGATCTCGTCGGCCGTGCCGACCTCGTCAGCGGTGAACACTTCGTCGGCGTCGAAATCGCCGTGCACGTCGTCCGTCATGTCGGATCCTTCCGGGAGAGGGAGACCGGGGGCCTCGAAGACCCTCCGATCCTAACCACGCTCGTGAGGGATCCGGTCGATGTCGTCATCCGAGACACGCCGGGCCCAGCAGTCCCTTCAGCTCGCCGTAGAGATCGGCGGAGACCGTCACCGGATGCGGCACCTCGAAGACCTTCGCGACGCCGGCCCGGTGCAGCTTGAGCGTGACCTCGGTGTCGCCTCGGTGTCGCTCGAGGACGCGCGCGAGTTCGTCGACCACGACCTCGCTCGCGCGCTGCTCGGGGATCACCAGCACGAGCGGGCCGCCGGCGTCCGTCGCCCCGAGGTCTGGCGTGAACGCGCTCTGCGCGTGGAGGTTCATGCCGTCGTCGCGGCGGGACACGCGGCCCCGCACGACCATGATGGCGTCGGCGGCCAGCATCGAGGCGAACTCGGCGTAGACCTTGCCCATGAACATGACGGTGATCTCGCCGTTGAAGTCCTCCACGGTGATCATGCCGTACTGGTTCCCGCTCGATTTCGCGACCCGGTGCTGCACGCTCGTGACCAGGCCCGCGATCGTCACCTGCTCGCCGTCGGCGATCTCCTCGGATGTCAGCAGGTCGTGGATGCCGATCGAGGCGTGCTTGGCCAGCGGCACCTCGAGACCGGCCAGCGGGTGGTCGGAGACGTACAGGCCGAGCATCTCGCGCTCGAAGGCGAGCTTGTCCTTCTTCGTCCATTCCGGGCGCTCGGGCACCTTCTGGGCGGCGGCCGGCTCGTCGTCGCCCCACAGGCTGTCGAAGTCGAAGCCGACCTCGCCGTTGGCCTCCCGCCGTTTGTCGAGCACCGCCTGCTCGACGGCGTCCTCGTGGATCTCCAGCAGCGCGCGGCGCGTGTCGCCCGTCGAGTCGAACGCGCCCGCCTTGATGAGCGATTCGACGGTGCGCTTGTTCGCCACGTGCGGCGGCACCTTGGCGAGGAAGTCGTGGAACGAGCAGAAGCCGCCGTCCTGCCTGGCGGCCATGATGCCCTCGACGACGTTCGACCCCACGTTGCGCACCGCGCCGAGCCCGAAGCGGATGTCCTCGCCGACGGCCGCGAAGTACTTGATCGACTCACCGACGTCGGGCGGCAGCACCCTGATGCCCATCCGGCGGCACTCGTTGAGGTACACCGCCATCTTGTCCTTCGAGTCGCCGACGCTGGTCAGCAGCGCGGCCATGTACTCGGCCGGATAGTGCGCCTTGAGGTAGGCGGTCCAGTACGACACCAGCCCGTACGCGGCGGAGTGCGCCTTGTTGAACGCGTAGTCGGAGAAGGGCACCAGGATGTCCCAGAGGGTCTTGATCGCCTCCTCCCCGAAGCCGCCCCGCTTCATCCCGGCCTCGAAGCCCTCGTACTGCTTGTCGAGCTCGGACTTCTTCTTCTTTCCCATGGCCCGGCGCATGATGTCGGCCTGGCCGAGGCTGAACCCGGCGACCTTCTGCGCGATGGCCATGACCTGCTCCTGGTAGATGATCAGGCCGTAGGTCGTGTCGAGGATGTCGGCGAGCGGCTCGCCGAGCTCGGGATGGATCGGGGTGATCTCCTGCTGCCCGTTCTTGCGCAGCGCGTAGTTGATGTGGGAGTTGGCGCCCATCGGGCCGGGACGGTACAGCGCGATGACGGCCGAGATGTCCTCGAAGTTGTCCGGCCGCATCAGGCGCAGCAGCGATCGCATCGGCCCGCCGTCGAGCTGGAACACCCCGAGCGTGTCGCCGCGGCCGAGCAGCTCGTAGGACTCCGCGTCGTCCAGCGGCAGGTCTTCGAGCACGAGCGGCTCGCCGCGGTTGGCGACGATGTTGTCGAGGGCGTCGTTGATGATCGTGAGGTTGCGCAGCCCCAGGAAGTCCATCTTGATCAGCCCCAGCGACTCGCACGACGGGTAGTCGAACTGGGTGACAATCTGGCCGTCCTGCTCGCGACGCATGATCGGGATGATGTCCAGCAGCGGGTGGCTGGACATGATCACACCCGCCGCGTGCACGCCCCACTGCCGCTTGAGGTTCTCGAGCCCGACCGCCGTGTCGAAGACGGTCTTGGCCTCCGGGTCGCTCTCGATGAGCGTGCGGAACTCGACGGCCTCCTTGTAGCGGGGGTGCTGTGGGTCGAACATGCCGTCCAGGGGCATGTCCTTGCCCATGACCGCGGGCGGCATGGCCTTGGTCAGCTTCTCCCCCATGCTGAAGGGGAAGCCGAGCACCCGCCCGGCGTCCTTCAGCGCCTGCTTCGCCTTGATCGTGCCGTAGGTGACGATCTGGGCCACCCGGTCGTCGCCGTACTTCTCGGTGACGTACTGGATGACCTCGCCGCGACGGCGGTCGTCGAAGTCGACGTCGAAGTCGGGCATGGAGACGCGGTCGGGGTTGAGGAAGCGCTCGAAGATGAGGCCGTGCTCGAGCGGGTCGAGGTCGGTGATGCGCATAGCGTACGCCGCCATGGAGCCTGCGCCCGAGCCACGACCGGGGCCGACGCGGATGCCGTTGTCCTTGGCCCAGTTGATGAAGTCGGCCACGACGAGGAAGTACCCGGGGAACTTCATCTGCGTGATGACGCCGACCTCGTACTCGGCCTGCTTGCGCACTCTGTCGGGCACGCCGGCGGGGTAACGCTCGTGCAGGCCCTTCTCGACCTCCTTGACGAACCAGCTCTCCTCGGTCTCGCCGTCGGGCACCGGGTAGCGCGGCATGTAGTTCGCCTCGGTGTCGAACGCCACGTCGCACCGCTCCGCGATCAGCAGCGTGTTGTCGCAGGCCTCCGGGTGGTCGCGGAACACCTGCCGCATCTCGGCCGGCGACTTGATGTAGTAGCCGTCGCCGTCGAACTTGAACCGCTTGGGGTCGTCGAGGGTGGACCCCGACTGCACGCACAGCAGGGCGGCGTGGCTGGTCGCGTCGTGCTGGTGGGTGTAGTGCGAGTCGTTGGTGGCGATCAGGGGGATGTCGAGGTCCTTCGCGATCCGCAGCAGGTCGGTCATGACCCGCCGCTCGATCGACAGGCCGTGATCCATGATCTCGGCGAAGTAGTTCTCCTTGCCGAAGATGTCCTGGAACTCGGCGGCGGCGGCGCGTGCCGCGTCGTACTGGCCCAGCCGCAGCCGGGTCTGCACCTCGCCGGAGGGACAGCCGGTGGTCGCGATGAGGCCGCCGCTGTAGGTCTGGAGCAGCTCCCGGTCCATGCGGGGCTTGAAGTAGTACCCCTCCATGCTCGCCAGCGACGACAGCCGGAACAGGTTGTGCATGCCCGCCGTGTCGCGGCTGAGCAGCGTCATGTGCGTGTAGGCGCCGCCGCCCGACACGTCGTCGTCGGACTGCTCCGGGGAGCCCCACCGCACCCGCGCCTTGTCGCTGCGATGCGTGCCGGGGGTGACGTAGGCCTCGATCCCGATGATGGGCTTGATGCCCGCCGCCGTCGCGGCCTTGTAGAACTCGTAGGCGGCGAACGTGTTGCCGTGGTCGGTGACGGCGATCGCCGGCATCCCCTGCGCGACCGCCTCCGCGACCATCGGACCGATCCGGGCCGCGCCATCGAGCATGGAGTACTCGCTGTGCACGTGGAGGTGTACGAAGGATTCGGCTGCCACCCCCCGAGTCTACGAGCCGTCGCCGTAGGGTGAGAGGATGCCGACCCCCGACTTCGTCCTCGAGCTTCGCCGCCACGTCGGCACCCGCCTGCTGTTCCTCAGCGGGGTGACCGCGGTGATCGTGCGCGACGACGAGGTGCTCCTGGGCCGGCGCAGCGACACCGGCGCGCTGACCCCGATCACCGGCATCATCGACCCGGGCGAGGAGCCGGCGGATGCCGCGGTGCGCGAGGCGCTCGAGGAGGCCGGGGTCGTCATCCGCGCCGACCGGCTCGCCTGGGTGCATCAGATCCCTCGGGTCACCTACGCCAACGGGGACCAGACGGACTACCTCGACCTGACGTTCCGGTGCAGCTGGGTCTCGGGCGAGCCGGAGCCCGTCGACGGCGAGATGACCGAGGTCGGCTGGCACCCGCTGGCCGGGATCGGCGCGATCGGCGACGAGATGCGCGCCCGGGTGATCGCCGCGCTCGGCGACGACCCCGCCGCCCGGTTCGAGGGCGGCCGCTGAGACCGCGGGTCACTCCCCGCGCAGCGCCCGCAGGGCGTGGGCGAGATCGGACGGGTACGACGATGAGAACCGCACTCGCTCCCCCGTCGCCGGGTGCGCGAACGCCAGCTCGTGCGCGTGCAGCCACTGCCGGGACAGCCCGAGCCGCGCGGACAGCGTGGGGTCGGCGCCGTAGAGGGGATCGCCGAGGCACGGATGCCGGTGGGCCGCCATGTGCACGCGGATCTGGTGCGTCCGTCCGGTCTCGAGGTGGACCTCCAGCAGCGAGGCGCCGGGGAACGCCTCGAGCGTGTCGTAGTGGGTGATCGAGTCCTTGCCGGCCGAGGTGACCGCGAACTTCCACGGGTGGCTCGGATGCCGACCGATCGGGGCGTCGATCGTGCCCGACAGCGGGTCGGGGTGGCCCTGCACGACCGCATGATAGATCTTCTCGACCTCGCGCTCCTTGAAGGCGCGTTTGAGCGCCGTGTAGGCGCGTTCGCTCCCGGCGACCACCATGAGCCCGCTCGTGCCGACGTCGAGCCGGTGGACGATGCCCGCCCGCTCGGCGGCACCGCTCGTCGCGATGCGGTAGCCGGCGGCGGCCAGCGCGCCGAGCACGGTCGGCCCGTCCCAGCCGACCGACGGATGCGCCGCGACACCGGCGGGCTTGTCCACCACGACGATGTCGTCGTCGTGGTGGACGATGCCGAGGTCGGGCACCGCGATCGGCACGACCCGCGGCTCCTCCTTCGGCGTCCACGACACCTCGAGCCAGGCGCCCCCGCGCAGCCTGTCGCTCTTGCCGAGCACGCGACCGTCGAGGCTCACGCCGCCGGCGTCGGCGACCTCCGCCGCGAAGGTCCGGGAGAACCCGAGCATCTTCGCGAGCGCCGCGTCGACGCGCACCCCGTCGACGCCGTCCGGAACGGGCAGCGACCGCGACTCCACGTCAGTCCTCACGGGTGGCGCCGGCCGACGGCGCGATCGTGCTCTCCTCGTCCACCGCGTCCGCCACGTCCCGGGTCTGCCCCCGACCCCGCTCCCGCGTGCCGTCCAGCCGGAGCCCCGACACCACGAGCACGGCCACGGCGATCATGGAGGTCACGATGAACATGTCGGCGACGTTGTAGATCGCCGGCGTGGTCCAGAACCACATCCACGGCGTGGAGATGAAGTCGACGACGTGGCCGACGCCGAATCCCGGGTCGCGGAACAGCCGATCGCCGAGGTTGCCGAGCACGCCGCCGAGCAGCAGGCCGAGCGCGACGGCCCACGCCCGCGAACGGATGCGGACGGCGAGCACCGCGATGACCACGGCCACGGCCGCCAGGGCGAGCGTGAAGATCCAGGTCACCCCGGAGCCGAGTGAGAAGGCGGCGCCGGAGTTGCGGATCAGGTAGAGCCCGAGCACGTCGCCCCACACCGGGACGAGCCGCTCGAGGGGCAGGCCTGTGATCGCGAGGTACTTCGTGAACTGGTCGACGGCCAGCACCGCCACCGCGAGGCTCGCGATGACGATGCCGGCCGTCTGGGGACGAAGCCTGGGCCGCGGCGCCAAGCGCCGGGCCTACAGGCCGATCGCCGAGACCGGCGTGCTGCCGGCGGCGTTCGACGACGAGTCGAGCTCGCGCAGCTTCGACTCGATGAGGTCGCGCAGCTGCGAGCGGTAGTCGCGCTCGAACTGGCGCAGCTCGGTGATGCGGCCCTCGAGCACGGAGCGGTCCTTCTCCAGACGCGCGATCTCATCGCGGCCCCTGGCCTCGGCCTCGGCGACGATGGATGCCGCCTGCGCCCGCGCCTCGGAGATCAGCTGGTCGCGCTGCGCCTTGCCCTCGGCGACGTGCTCGTCGTGCAGACGCTGCGCGAGCTCGATGATGCCGGCCGTCTGGGCGGTGCCCGCCTCGGCGACCGGGGCGGGAGCAGGAGCGGGCCTCACGATCGCGACGGTCTCGTCGACGGCGGCGGCCGGCGCGGCGGCGCGGCCAGCCTCCAGCGCCTCGACCTTCGCCTTGAGCTCCTCGTTCTCGGCGATGGTCTTGCGCCACTCGACGACGATCTCGTCGAGGAAGTCGTCGACCTCGTCCGGGTCGAAGCCTTCCTTGAACCGGACATGCTGGAACTGCTTGGTGACGACGTCATCCGGAGTCAATGCCATGGTGTTCCTCGTTTCGGGGCGTGGCGGCGTGCCAGGCGATGGGGGATGCCCGCTGTACGGGCCGCTTCACGACAGCATAGCCGTGGCGCCCCGGAAGGTCACAGGGAGGCGAGCGCGCGTGTCACGGACAACAGCATGAAGCACAGCAGCATCGTGAGCGCGAAGGCGACGTCGAGCGCGACCGGCCCGAGACGCACCGGAGGGATGACGCGGCGGAAGAACCGGATGGGCGGATCGGTGACGGTGTACACGAACTCCGCCGCGACCAGTCCCGCGCCGCGCGGACGCCAGTCCCGGTTGAACACCGGGATGTACTCCAGCACGAGCCGTGCCAGCAGCGCGAGGACGTAGATCAGCAGCAGGACGTTCGCGATCTGGGCGATCAGACGGACGACATCCACATCCCAAGACTACTGGGGGAAACCGGCAGCCTCGGGATCGGCCTGCGGCAGCGCGCCGTCGCCGGACACGGCGATGTTCTCGGGCGAGAGCAGGAAGACCTTGCTGGTGACCCGTTCGATGCGGCCGTACAGCCCCAGCGACAGCCCGCTGGCGAAGTCGATGAGCCGGCGCGCATCGGCGTCGCTCATCTGGGACAGGTTGATGATGACCGGGATGCCGTCGCGGAAGTTCTCGGCGATCACCTGAGCGTCGCGGTACTGCTTCGGGTGGACGGTCAGGATCTCGCTGACGGCGCCGACCGCGGGCTGGCGGACGACGGCGGGACGGTGCAACGGGGTCACGGGCGCAGCGGGCTTCTCGGCGACCGGCTCGGGTTTGCGGCTCTGGCGCACGGGAGCCGCCTGCTCCTCGTAGGCCTCCTCCTCATCGGCGAGACCGAGGTACACCATGGTCTTCTTCAGCGGGTTCGACATCAGCATCCTCCGTTTGCTCGTCTGCTGAGAGGCTAGCCGCGCTCGGGCCGCGGACCCGTGATTGCCGAGCCGATGCGCAGGTGTGTCGCGCCGGCGGCGATCGCCTCCGCGAAGTCGCCGGTCATCCCGGCCGAGATCCAGGTGGCCTCCGGCGCGATGCGACGCAGGTCCGCCGCGCACCCGGCAAGACGGCCGAAGGCGCGGGCGGGCTCCTCGCCCAACGGTGCGACGGCCATGAGGCCGCGCAGGCGCAGCGCGGGGCAACGGCCGAGCACATGGACGGCGAGCCGCTCGACGCCGGCGGGGGCGACGCCGCCGCGGCCGGGGTCGTCGCTCAGGTTCACCTGCAGCAGGACGTCGAGCGGCTCGCCGCCCGCGGCCTGCAGCGCATCGGCGATGCGATCGCGATCCACCGAGTGCACGACGGCGGCGGTCGCGCGGATCGCCCGCGCCTTGTTCGTCTGGGCCTGCCCGATGAAGTGCCACCGAAGATCCGGCAGATCGGCGAGTCTCCCGGCCTTGGCGGTCAGCTCCTGCTGCCGGTTCTCCCCCACCTCCCGCACGCCGAGACGGTAGAGGTCCGCCACGAGCTCGGCGGGGTGGAACTTGGTCACGACGATCCGCGTGATGCCGTCTGGGTCGCGGCCTGCAGCGTGGGCCGCCGCCGCGATACGCGCGTCGACCGCGGCGAGGCGCGCCGCGAGGTCGTCGGTCACTTCAGGAAGTCGGGGATGTCCAGGTCGTCGTCGCCGAACGCCGAGTCGTAGGACGCGGGCTCGGAGATCCCGGCGGCGACCGGCACGACGGGCGCCTCCGGGGCCGGGGCGACGACCTCCGCGGCGCCCTGCTCCTCCGCGACCGCGACCGGTGCGGTCGCGGCGCGCACCGCCCCGACCGCCTCGATGCGCGGCGACGGCTCGCCGCCGTCGAAGCCGGCGGCGATGACCGTGACGCGGACCTCGTCGCCGAGCGTGTCGTCGATGACGGTGCCGAAGATGATGTTGGCCTCGGGGTGCGCCGCCTCCTTGACCAGCTGAGCCGCGTCGTTGATCTCGAAGATGCCGAGGTTCGAGCCCCCCTGGACAGACAGCAGCACGCCGTGCGCGCCTTCGATGGAGGCTTCGAGCAACGGCGACTCGACCGCGAGCTCGGCGGCCTTGATCGCCCGGTCGGCGCCCCGGGCGGAGCCGATGCCCATCAGTGCGGAGCCTGCGCCCTGCATGACCGATTTGACGTCGGCGAAGTCGAGGTTGATGAGACCGGGCGTGGTGATGAGATCGGTGATGCCCTGCACGCCGGCCAGGAGCACCTGATCGGCGGTCGCGAACGCCTCGATCATCGAGATCCCGCGGTCGCTGATCTCGAGCAGGCGGTCGTTGGGCACGACGATGAGGGTGTCGACCTCCTCCTTCAGCCGGGAGACGCCGGCTTCGGCCTGGCTCTGACGGCGACGCCCCTCGAACGAGAACGGCTTGGTGACGACGCCGATCGTGAGGGCGCCGATCGACTTCGCGATCTTGGCGACGACGGGCGCGCCGCCGGTGCCGGTGCCGCCGCCCTCGCCCGCGGTGACGAAGACCATGTCGGCACCGGCGAGCGCCTCCTCGATCTCCTCCGCGTGGTCCTCGGCGGCGCGACGCCCCACCTCCGGGTCCGCGCCGGCGCCCAGGCCCCGGGTGAGCTCGCGCCCCACGTCGAGCTTGACGTCGGCGTCGCTCATGAGCAGCGCCTGCGCGTCGGTGTT
>JASGDW010000004.1:0-9106 GCA_047606965.1 Microbacterium sp. | reverse complement strand
TCGACACGGTCAACGGCCAGGCGTACTTCGCGACGTCGGCCAGCGAGGGCAACGACGACACGAAGGCGATGCTCTGGGGCCGGGTCAAGGTCGTCGACGACGAGATCACCGAGCTGGAGCTGTACATCAACCGCTCCCGCGGCGACCACGGATACTCCTTCGGGTCGACCGATCTCGCCTCGGTGTACTACGACGTGATGAACCCGCCGGAGGACCGCGTGCTGGCGACCCGCGACGAGCTGGAGACGCTGGCGCAGGCCGCGTACGACACGAGCGTCGACTTCACGCCGGCGGTCTCGTCCACCTGCGAGTTCACCGAGAACGGCACTTTCGTGGTCGATCCCGGCCCGGACGGCACCGGCAACACCAGCGAACTGGGCTGCGTGGGGATGCCCTCGACCCGCCCGGTCGATCTGGACGCCCGTGACGACCTCGTGATCGACGAGGACCTCGGCATCGTGGTCGTCGGCGCGATCGTCGCGGGGACGGTGTACGGGTACGGCACGGAGTCGGCGTTCATCCCCGACTCGATGACGGACGCGCAGGCGGCCGAGCAGGCGTGGATCGACAACAAGCTGGCGACCGATGCCGACGCGTCCATCCTGTCGCCGACCCCCGCTACGGGCGAGAACCTGCAGGTGCTCCAGTACTACGACAGCAAGCTGCAGGCGGAGCAGGTCAACGTCTACCTGACCGGGCCGAACGAAACCTCCGCGTGGACCGTGGTGGACGACGACTCCGACACCAGCGACGACTCCGACACCAGCGACGACTCGGACACCAGCGACGTCACGATCGACACCACCACGACGGTCACGGCGCGCACGATCGGGTCGAACCAGTACATCACCGTGAAGGTGACGAACGACTCCGAGGTCGCGGCCGACATCACGGTGTCGACCGCGTACGGCGACAAGACGTTCAGCGACGTGCAGCCGGGCAAGTCGGTGAGTGTGCTGTTCAACACCGGCTCGTCGGACACCCCGACGGGCACGCTGACGGTCGCGGCCACCGGGACGGTGGACGACGAGTCCATCACGACGACCGACACGATCGCGTACTGAGCCCGTCCCCCGTCATCGGAGAAACCCATCATGAAGCGTTCATCCATCCTCCTCGGTGGCGCGATCGCCTTCGGCGCGCTCGTGCTCGCCTCGGCCGGCCCCGCCGCGTTCGCGGACGACACCAGCTACGGCGACGGCGACGTCGACGTGAACGTCACGGTCCCCGAGAGCACCGCCGCCGGCGCTCTGTCGCTGACCGTCGACGGCGACTCGACCGACCTGACCCAGGCCGACGACGACTCCGCCGGCAACCTGGTGTTCACCGGCACGCTGCCCACGGTGACCGTCACCGACACGCGCGCTGCCGACGACATCGACGCGGATGCCTCCTGGTATGTGCTCGGCTCGGCGACGGACTTCACCGGCGCCGACACAGGGGACACGTTCTCCTCGAACTACCTCGGCTGGTCGCCGGCGCTGGTCGGCGACATCGAGGACGGCACCGTCGGCGTCGGCGGCGACGTGGCCGGCACCGTCGACGGCGGGGACGGCCTGAGCGATCTGGAGCTGCTGTACGCGACCGGCGGCACGTCGGCGGAAGCGGTCGACGGCGCCGGTGCCGGCGTGTACAGCGCCAACGCGACCCTGACCCTGAAGGTGCCGGCCACGACCACGGCCGACACCTACACCTCGGTGCTGACCCTGTCGCTGTTCGAGTGACCCTGCGGGGGCGGGAGGGTGCACGAGCGCCCCTCCCGCCCCCGCAACCGTCGCGTCCGGCGGCAGAACCGGATACGGACCAGGGGAGCGGCGCACTCCGGAAGGATGCGCCGCTCCCCTGCGCGGGCTGCCGTCTCAGCCGCGCTCGACCCGGGGCACCTCGATCCCCAGCGCCCGCATCTCGGCGCACGGGTTCATGTACTCCCAGTACGTCTGGATGAGCCCGTCGCGCATCTGGAAGGAGTGGATGTAGTGGTTCTCGTACCGCGCCGCAGGATAGGCCGTGAAGTGGACGATGCCGCCGCCGTCGCACTCGACCCAGAACCGGTTCGGGTCCTGCGTCTCGAAGATGTCGACGTTGGACCACGACCAGTCGGAGAAGTAGGTGTTGTTCCACTCGTCGGCGGCGGCCAGCGCCTCGTGACCAACCGACTGGATCGGCTCTCCGCTGTCGGTCGTGTACAGCCCGCCGGCGCCGTCCTCGGTGAACAGCAGGTGCCGGCCGGTGCGATCACCGCCCATCGCGAAGTACTTCTCGATGGTTGCGCGATTGCGTCGCCGCAGTTCTTCGTCGCCCCAGGGCGTGGTCTCGGTGGTGAGCACGGTGTCGCTCATGGTGTCTCTCCTTAATTATCGGGGTGGTCAGACGGCGGCGGGCTGGTCGGAGGCGACGTCGTGGCGGGACTCCTGCGGCGCAGCGACCGGGCGGATCTGTCGTACGCTCGCGAACAGCGTCGCGGCCGCGGCCAGCGCGACGGCGGCCAGCAGCAGTGGAACCGCCGGCGATCCCGATGCCTCGTGCGCGAGCGACAGCAGGTACGGGCCCGCGGCGACGCCGAGACCGAAGGCGAGCGAGCCGATGCCGAAGACGCGACCGAAGACGCGCCGGCTCGTGTAGCGCGAGACGAACACCGCCATGATGTCGGTCTCCGACCCGAGCGCCAGGCCCAGGGTGAGCACGGCGACCATCGCGATCGGCGCCCCGATCAAGGCCAGGGCGGCCAGGCCCACGGCGCAGATCACGAGTGCGCCCGCGGCGACCCAGGTCACCGGCAGCCAGTCCAGCAGGGCGCCGATGGCGAGTCGCACGATCAGCATCACCAGGCCCAGCGAGCCGAGCATGGCGATCGCCTCGCCCTCCGTGGCGCCGACCTCCAGCAGCAGGCCGAACAGCAGCTCGACCGCGCCGATCGTCGCGAACGCCACCAGGAAGAAGGCCACGCACATCGTGACCAGCGTGCGGTTGATCTCGACCTTGCGGACCACCTGCGGGACGGCCGCGGTCGGCGGCGTCGCCGTGGGCCCGGCCACGGTCGTCGCCGCGGGCCCCGCGGCATCCGGCGACACGGCGTCCGCCCGCCCCGGGATCAACGCGAAGGTGATGATCCCGCCGATCACGCAGATGAGGCCGAGGCCCACGTACGCACCTCGGATGCCTCCGGCGCCCAGCGCAGCGGCTGCGACCGCGGGCAGCACCATCGCGACGAGGGCGGGGCCCGTGTTCATGACGCCGAGAGCGAGGCCCCGCATGAGGTCGAACGAACCGGTGACCAGCCGGGCGTACGCGACGGCGGCCGAACACGCCGCCGCCAGGTAGACCAGGATCTGTGTGACGACGTAGAGCGGGAAGCTCCCCGGTGCGATCGCCAGCACGAGGTAGCTGACGCCCAGCACCAGCGCGGACGCGAGCGCCGGCTTGCGGGAGCCGATCGTGTCCACGATGCGCCCGGCGAACGGCGACGCGACCGCCAGCAGGAGATTGCAGATCAGGAAGACGAGTGTCAGCGAGCTCTCCTGCCAGCCGAACTCGGTCTCGAGATCGTTGAACAGGATCGAGTTCGTGTACAGCGGGATGGAGCCGATGCCGACGGCGACGCCGAGTGTGGAGCCCAGCAATGTGCGCCAGCCGTGGCGTGCCTCGGTCAGCCGACCGGGAGTGGGAGAGGACATGGGACCAACTTCTGTGTCGGGGTGGACTGCGTGAGCAGTGGGGAGTGCTGTCGAGCGTAGGAACCGCGCGGTCCGCCGGATATGTCAAAATCGTCATCATCCTTCGAACTTGATGTTGATGCCGACAGGTGGCCCCATGGAGATGCCGCTCGCTTCTCGATATGTCGACGTGCTGCTCGAAGCCGTTCTCGATGGCGGCGGGCTGCGTGGTCGCGAGCAGCTCGTCGAGTCGCTCGCCGCCAAAGCGGTCGATCTGGTCGGCTGCGACATGGGCGCGATTCGTCTCCCGGATGCCGACGGCACCGCCCTGCGGGTCGCCGCGGTCCACGGCATCGAGGGGATCACCGCCGAGCACGCCGCCGAGATGCGCGCCGAGGTGATCGACCTGAGCGACATCCGCAGCAGCGCGGTGCATCCGGGGCCCCGCAGCCCCAGCGCGGAGGCGTTCCTGGGGGGCGCGATCCAGGTCGTGACGGAGATCGCCAACGCGAGCCGGACGGGTTTCACGATGCGCTCGATGGTCGCGGTGCCGATGATCAGCGCCGGTCGCACGCTCGGGGTGCTGACCCTTTACTGGCGGCGCCGACACCCCGTGGACAATGCAGAGCGGGAGGGGCTCACGACGACCGGCCACCGCCTGGCTCTCGCGCTGGACATCGGCGCACGTGCCGACGCCCTGGGGCGCCGCAGTGCGCAGCTCTCGGATCGGCTCGCGCAGGAGGCCGCGCGCGGAGCGGAGGCGCGAACCGCTGTGCAGGTCGCGCGAGGGGCGCTCGAGGTGTTACGCGCCGACCGCGCCGATCCGCTGTCGGCGGTGCTGGCCGCGGCCGGCGAGGCGACCGGCGCCGCGTTCACCGTGCGCGTGGGGCAGAGCGCGACCGGGCATGCGGAATCGGACACGCATGGGTGGTCGGTGCCGTTGGAGCCGGCCGACGCCGCGGCGCAGCTCGTCTCCGACCTCCCGGCGCCACCGTCGGACACCGTCGCCGAGACCGTGGCCGCCGCGGTGGCCGTCGCCTTCGACCGAGAGTCACGGGCCCGGGCCGACAGCGCCGTGGCCGCCGGCGCAGCTCTGCGCCGGCTGTGCCAGGGGGCCCCGGAGCTCGCCGTGCAGGATGCGGCGGCCGTGCTCGGGCTGCTCCGCGATCCGCCGCTGGTCCTGCTGGTGGGCGAATGCGCCGACGGCATCGCCGCCTACCGGGCGCTGCGGGCGTTGACCCGGCTGCCGCTGGGGGACGGCGCCATCGCTGCGGCCGACATCGAGCGCCGCATCGTGGTGCTCTGCCACGACGATGGCGCCGGCGAGGGGATCGCCGCCCGCATGCTGGCGCTCGACGGGGTCGGCGGAGTCGGCGTCAGCGAACGCTTCGAGCGTCGGCATGTGCTGCGCGAGATGCTGGAGCGTGCCAGCGCAGCGGCCCATCTGTCGATCGCGCGGGGGATGCCGGTGCCGGCATCCGACGTCAAGGGCCTCGCCGACCTCGCGACCTCGCTCGATCCCGCCGTGGCGGCCCGGCTCGTCGACGACGTGCTCGGGCCCGTGCGCCGGTACGACGCCGACCACCGCACCGAGCTGCTGGCGACGCTGCGCGCGTTCCTCGACGCGGACGGGAGCGCGGTCGTCTGCGGGCAGCGGCTGCACCTGCATCCGAACACGGTGAAACAGCGCGTCGAGCGGATCGAGCGGCTGCTGGGCACGTCGTTGCGCTCCTACAGCTCGGTGGCGCGGGTCTCGGTCGCCCTGTCCTGGCACGATCTGCTGCGCGGCTGACGTGGTCGCGCGCCCGTCGCGTGGGCACACAGGCGCTTGCCCCTGCATCGCGCCCGCCCGTCCGAGACGGCGTCGGCCTGGCCAACGTCGCGGACGATGAGCACGCCGGGTCCTCGGCGATCACCTCGGCCGGTCACGCCCACAGGCCCTCAGCGATCGGGGCGAGGGCCGCAGCTTTACGACGGCGAGCCCCGCAGCGGCGATGGCGACGTAGAGAACGCCCGATGCTCCGAACCCCGCTCTGGGACCGCTCACGTCGACGATGAACCCTGCCAGAAGGCCCGTGAGGGGGTTGAGGCCGGGGAGGGCCATATTCCAGATGCCCATGACCTGCCCCGCGATGGCGGGCGGTGCGGCGAGCTGTACATACGCGTTGGCGCGGGCGACGAACCAGATGCTGCCCGCGCCCGCGGCCGCCAGTCCCGCGCCGAACAGCCACACGTTCGGCGCGAACGCGGTGACTGAGACGACGACCCCGGTCGCCGCAGCAAGGATCAGTGTCGGCACGAGCACTGGCCGTCCCGCCTGCGTCGCGGCCCGCAGCGCCCCGGCCAGCGCGCCGACTCCGAACACGGCGGCGAGAGCACCGTAGACGCCCCCGTCGAGCAGAAAGGTCTTCGTCGTGAGGAGAGGCAGGGTGACGGCGAGGTTGAACAGCATCCCGGAGACGGCGCCCAACGCCAGCATCGCGATGACCGAGGGCGTGCGCACCGTCCAGCGGATCCCGTCAAGCAACCCGACGGCTCGCCTGTTGTGCGCGCTCGGGCGGCTCTCTCCGTGACGGTTGAGGACCAGGACGATCAACGCGGGGAGGAAAGAGACCGCGTTGAACGCAAAGCACGGCACGATCCCGGCGGTGGCCAGCAAGACGCCTGCCACCGCCGGGCCGAGGATGCGGGCGCTGTTGATCACGACCTCGTAGAGGCCGATCGCCGAGGGCAGGAGCCGATGCCCCAGCAGGTCCACCAGGTAGACCTGCCGAGCCGGCGCGTCGACCGCGTTCACGAGACCGGTCAGGACCCCGATCGTGTAGATCACCGGCAGGCTCTCGTGCCCCAGCGCCACGACCGTCGTCAGAGCGGCACCGAGCACGATGAATGCGACCTGCGTCCAGAACAGTGTCCGGCGCCGATCGAAGCGATCGACCACGACCCCGGCGAACGGGCCGAGGAGCAACACGGGCAGGTAGATCGCGAAAGTGATCCCGGCCAACGCCAGACCGCTGCCGGTCGTCTGCGTCACCAGCCACGCCATGCCGATCAGCTGCGTCGAGGCTCCCGACGCCGAGAAGATCTGCGACGAGAACCAGCGCCGATACGGGCGCACCGCCAGCACGGCCCCGGGCCCGGAGCTCACGCGCCGACAGCTTTCAACGATCCCACCCGCTCGCGCGGTCGCCAAGCGTTCACCCGACCATCCAATCAGCGCGCCGGACGAGACGCCCGGGCGAGCAGCCCGCGGCGCGATAGCTGGTATGGCTCCCGGGGCCTTCATCCCGTCCCGTCGGCTCCCTACGCTCGAAGGCAACGGGCCCGCGTGCCCGCTGCCGCCACGACGCCGTGGCCGAGGAGAAGGACCGAACTCGACGATGACTTCTGACACCGTCTTCGACGGCCGCCTGGTGCGGCCCGGCGACGCCGACTGGGACGACGCGCGCGTCGGCCGGGTCTTCAACGGGCGCCGCCCCGACCGGCAGCCCGACGCCGTCCTCATCGCGGCGAACGTCGAAGACGTGCAGAAGGGCGTGAGGCTCGCGATTCACAACGGCTGGACGGTCGCGGTGCGTTCCGGGGGTCACTCCTGGGCGGCGTGGAGCGTCCGCGACGGCGGCCTGCTCATCGACCTCGGTGCCCTCGCCGACATCGACTACGACGAGACGACGCACATCGTCAGCGCCGGCCCGGCCACCGAGGGCGGCGAGGCGCTCTCCCCCTACCTGGAGGAGCGGGGCCGGTTCTTCAACGGCGGACACTGCCCCACGGTCGGCATCGGCGGCTTCCTGCTGCAGGGCGGACAGGGCTGGAACCAGCGCGGCTGGGGCTGGGCGGCCGAGTCCGTCGTCGCGGTCGACGTCGTGACCGCCGACGGCGAGCTGGTGCGCGCGGATGCCGAGCACGACAGCGACCTGTACTGGGCCGCACGCGGCGCGGGCCCGGCCTTCCCCGGCATCGTCGTCCGCTTCCACCTGGCCACCCGGCCGATCTTCGGCGCCCTCGCCCACACCGTGCACGGCTACGAGCTCGACGACTTCACCGAGGTCATGACGTGGATGTACCAGGCGCACCACCGCATCCCCGACAACGTCGAGATCGTCTGCGTGTCCGTGCCGGTGCCGGTGCCCGACGGCGGCGAGCGGCGTCTGTTCCTGGTGACCGGCCTCGCCTTCGGCGACGATCTCGCCGATGCGCAGGCCTCGCTCGCCGAGTTCCGCACGAGCCCCGTCCTCGACCGCGCCGTGTTCGTGCAGGACGCCGCGCCCTCCACCCTCGCCGAGCAGCGCGAGGAGCAGCTGCGCAACAACCCGGAGCACTGGCAGTACATCTGCGACAACGCCTGGATCGACGGCGAGGACACGCCCGAGGGCATCGCAGCGATGGTCGACGGCATCCGCCCGCTGTTCACCACGAACCCCACCGACCGTGGCTTCGCGATCTGGATGAGCAACGCCCCGCGCCGCGATCTGCCGGACATGGCCTTCTCGCTGCACACCGACGCCTACGTCGCCGCGTACACGGTGTACGAGGACCCGGCCGAGTTCGCCCGCAACCGCGCCTGGGTCGACGAGGTCTTCGCGCACGCCGAGCCCGTCACGGCCGGCCAGTACCTCGGCGACTCGGACATGACCAGCCGGCAGCTGAGGTTCATGGCGCCGGCGAACTGGGCCAGGCTCCAGCGGATCATCGCCGACCGCGACCCCGAGGGCCGCTTCCACCGCTACCTCGCGAAGGATCCCGCGACGGTGAACGTCAACCACTGGGAGCTTCCCGGCCGGTGACGGACGCCGACGCCGTCGGGCGGCTGAGCCCGTCACGGCTCCTGCCCAGTGCCTGCCCCGCCGAGCCCTGAGACCCCCCGCCCTGCGCCCCGCGCGGTGGAGGCGGCGATGCACAGGGTCTGCGCGCGCTCAACAAGACGCCGACGATACCTACTATGCGCGCGGACGTATGCCCCCTCCGCGCGGGCGCGTCCTAGCGTAAACCCGCCAACAGCACGCGCCGCACCAACGAGGCGTGTCCAGAGGAAGGACAAAGATGTTCGATACGATCACCACCGGTTCGGCGTTCCGCCGGCCCCGACGGCAGTGCCGCCGGGCGCTCGCGCTCGTCGCCGCCGCTGCCGCCGTCGGCGGCTCCTTCGCCTTCGTGCCGCTTGCGGCCCAGGCCGATGACGACACCGTGCTCACCGTCGCCGCCGGCGAGACCTACACCATCAGCGAGACCGCGGCCTACGACGAGGTCGTCATCGAGGACGGCGCCTCGCTCGTCGCCGCGAGCGGCTACTCCGTGACCCTCACCGTCGACGGCGTCGAGACCGGCCAGGCCTATGCCTCGATCGACGACGTCGACGGCACGCTGCAGGCGGGCGACTACGTGAGCACCGGCGATGACGGCGTCGTGCTGACCGTCACCACGCTGCACGCGGTGACGGGCTCGTCCCTGAC
>JASGDW010000003.1:0-7713 GCA_047606965.1 Microbacterium sp. | reverse complement strand
GCGACATGGGTGGTGAGGTTCGTGAGCACGCGCGGACCGATCGTGATCCCCAGAACGACGACGACCGCCACGATCACGGCTCCCGTGATCGCGCGCCGCCGCCGTGCGCGCCGTCGGAGGCCACGACGCGCCGCGACCCGCCCCTGGTCCACGTTCCCCGCTCCCGTCCGGGCCGGCGCGACGTCCGCGCCGGCCCCGCAGCCAGAGCGAGCATACGCGACGCTCGTCGCGAGACCCGTCAGAGCGCGGCGATGATCTCGCGCATCAGCGCGGCGGTCTCGGACGGGGTCTTCCCGACCTTGACGCCGGCGGCCTCGAGGGCCTCCTTCTTCGCCTGCGCGGTGCCGGCGGAGCCGGACACGATGGCGCCCGCGTGACCCATCGTCTTGCCCTCGGGGGCGGTGAAGCCCGCGACGTAGCCGACGACCGGCTTGGTGACGTGGGCCTGGATGAAGGCCGCGGCGCGCTCCTCGGCGTCGCCGCCGATCTCGCCGATCATGACGATCGCCTGGGTCTGCGGGTCGGCCTCGAAGGCGGCGAGCGCGTCGATGTGGGTTGTGCCGATGACGGGGTCGCCGCCGATGCCGATGGCGGTCGAGAAGCCCAGGTCGCGCAGCTCGAACATCATCTGGTAGGTCAGCGTGCCCGACTTCGACACCAGGCCGATGGGGCCGGTGCCGGTGATGTTGGCCGGGGTGATGCCCACGAGCGACTCGCCCGGGGTGATGATGCCGGGGCAGTTCGGGCCGATGATGCGGGTCTTGTTGCCCTTGCTCTGGGCGTACGCCCACGCCTCGGCGGTGTCGCCGACCGGGACGCCCTCGGTGATGACCACCAGCAGCGGGATCTCGCTGTCGATGGCCTCGATCATGGCGTCCTTCGTGAACGCCGGCGGCACGAACGCGATCGACACGTCCGCGCCGGTCGCCGCGATCGCCTCGGCGACCGAGCCGAACACGGGCAGTTCGACCGGGTTGCCGGCGGCATCCGTGTGCGCGACGGTGGTGCCGGCCTTGCGCGCGTTCACGCCGCCGACGACCTGGGTGCCCGCCTTCAGCATCAGCGCGGTGTGCTTGGTGCCCTCGCCGCCGGTGATGCCCTGGACGATGACCTTGGAGTCCTTGTTGAGATAGATCGACATAGTCCTAGTTCCTTATCCGGATGCCGTGCTCAGGCGTTCGCCAGCTCGGCGGCCTTGTCGGCGCCCTCGTCCATGCCGGCGGCGAGGGTCACGAGCGGGTGGCCTGCGGCGGCGAGGATGGCGCGGCCCTCCTCGACCTGGTTGCCGTCCAGGCGCACGACCAGCGGCTTGGTGGCGGCGTCGCCGAGGATGTCGAGGGCCTTCACGATGCCGTCGGCCACCGCGACGCACGAGGTGATGCCTCCGAAGACGTTCACGAACACGCTCTTGACCTGCTCGTCGCCGAGGATGACGTCCAGGCCCGCGGCCATGACGGTCGCGGACGCGCCGCCGCCGATGTCGAGGAAGTTCGCGGGCTTCACGCCGCCGTGGTTCTCGCCGGCGTAGGCGACGACGTCGAGGGTGGACATCACCAGGCCCGCCCCGTTGCCGATGATGCCGACCTGGCCGTCGAGCTTGACGTAGTTGAGGCCCGACGCCTTCGCCTTCGCCTCGAGCGGGTCGGCGGCGTCCTTGTCCTCGAGCGCCTCGTGCTCGGGATGCCGCACCTCGCTGGCGTTGTCGTCGAGGGTCACCTTGCCGTCCAGTGCGATGATCTCGCCGTCGGCGTCGAGGATCAGGGGGTTCACCTCCACGAGGGTCGCACCCTCGCCGGTGTACACGTCGTAGAGCTTCACGAAGACGTCCGCGACCTTCTCGACGAGCTCCTCGGGGAACTTCGCGGCGCGGGCGATCTCCTCCGCCTTGCTCTTGTCGATGCCGGTGAGCGGGTTCACCTCGACGCGCGCGAGCGCCTCGGGACGCTCGACGGCGAGCTCTTCGATCTCCATGCCGCCCTCGACCGAGCTCAGCGACAGGTAGGAGCGGTTCGAGCGGTCCAGCAGCACCGAGAAGTAGAACTCCTTCTCGATGCGGGCGCCGCCGGCGACCATGACGCGCCTGACGACGTGGCCCTTGATGTCCAGCCCCAGGATCGCCTTCGCGGCCTCGTAGGCCTCCTCGGGGGTCTTCGCGACCTTGACGCCGCCCGCCTTGCCGCGGCCCCCGGTCTTGACCTGCGCCTTGACGACGACGACGCCGCCGAGTTTCTCGGCCGCCGCCTTCACCTCCTCCGGGGTGTCGGCGACGATGCCGGGGAGCACCGGCACCCCATACTTCTCGAACAGATCGCGTGCCTGATACTCGTAAAGATCCACAGAGTGTCCTCCGCTGGGCGAATGTGGGGGTCAAGGCGCAGAAAACGTCTCGATGTCGAGAGAGTCGACCGATCCCCCACCCTACTACCGCACACCTATGCGTCCTGTCCACCGGGCACCGCCCGGCACCACGGGACGCGCGAGTAGGCTCGGGCCCCATGAGCGAGACCACGTCCACAGCGGACGCCCGCACCGCGGTCCTGGCCTCGGCGCTCCAGCTGTTCGCATCCCAGGGGTTCGAGCAGACGACGGTGGATCAGATCGCCCGCGCGGCCGGCATCTCGCGCTCGACGTTCTTCCGCCAGTTCGGCGGCAAGGACGATGTCGTCTTCGCCGACCACGAGCTGCTGCTCGGCGAGCTGCGCGACTACCTGCTGCGCCCGCAGCCGAACCCGTGGGCGGCGGTGTGCGAGGCGTCGATGCGCGCATACCGCCATTTCGCGGCCGATCCCGAGCTGGCCCGCCGCCGGTTCGCGATCGTGCGCCAGGTCGGGACGCTGCGCGACCGCGAGATCGTCACGGCTTCCCGCTACGAGCGGCTGTTCACCGAGTACCTCCGCCGCGAGCTGCCGGACCTGGATCCGGTGGACGCGGTCGGCTTCGCGGCCCTGGTCACCGCGACGCACAACCACGTGCTGCGCCAGCTGCTGCGGGAGCCCAGGCGCGTCCCCGCGTCCGTGTTGCGCCGCGCGCTGGATCGCGCGCTCGAACGGTTCGGCGTCGGCGCCGCGAGCCCCCCGGCAGAGGACGACGTGGTCGTCGCGGTTTTCCCACGGCGGATGCCGCCGGCCGAGCTCACGCGGCGCCTGCACGACGAGCTCGGCTGACCCAGAGTGGCACCAGGTATCGTCTCCCAGGACACTCGGTATCACGTGCATCGAGGCGCAGACAGGAGCGAGATGAGCGACGAGGTCTACCCCGGTGAGCGTGTGGCCCGCTACGAGGTCACCGATCGGCAGGACACCGACTACGACGCGGTGTTCGCCGACATCCCGGCCGCCGACCGGGCGGTGTGGGACCGCGCCCGGGCGTTCGTCGACGAGGTCGGCGACCGGATGACGACCGCCTGGGACAACGCGGACTATCCGCTCGACCTCGTGCGCCGGCTCGGCGAGCTCGATCTGTTCACCGACGGCATCGACCACCCCGCCCTGACTCGCATCTCGCCGCTGGCCGCGGGTCTCGTGAACATGGAGATCTCCCGCGGCGACGGATCGCTCGGCACCGTCGTCGCGGTGCAGGGCGGGCTGGCGCTGCGCACCCTCGCCCTGTTCGGCAGTCCGGAGCAGCAGGCACGCTGGCTGGAGCCGCTCGCCCGCGGCGAGGTGCTCGGCGCGTTCGCCCTGACCGAGCCCGACCACGGCTCGGACTCGGTGTCGCTGGAGACCGTCGCCCGCCGCGACCCCGAGACCGGGGAATGGGTGCTGCGAGGCGCGAAGAAATGGATCGGCAACGGCGCCTCGGGCGGGGTGACCTTCGTCTGGGCGCGGGCGGACGCCCCCGGCGAGCCCGACCACGGCGGCGTGCGCTGCTTCCTCGTCGAGCAGGACGCGCCGGGCTACCGCGGCGAGGTCATCGCCGGCAAGGCCTCGCTGCGCGGCATCCATCAGGCCCATATCGAGCTCGACGACGTGCGGCTGCCGGCCGGCGCCGTGCTGCCCGGGACGCACTCGTTCGCGGACGCCTCGGTCGTGCTGTACTCGACCCGAACGGGCGTGGCGTGGTCGGCGCTCGGGCACGCGACCGCCTGCTACGAGGCGGCGCTCGCGTATGCCGGGCAGCGCATACAGTTCGGCAAGCCGCTCGCGCGGTTCCAGATGGTGCAGGAACGGCTGACGCAGATGCTGGCCGACCTCACCGCCATGCAGCTGTTCTGCCGGCGACTCGCCGACCTGGAGGGCTCCGGCGCGCTGCGGCCGACGCAGGCCTCGCTCGCGAAGTACCACAACACGCGCGCGGCCCGGCGCATCGCCTCGACGGCGCGCGACCTGCTCGGCGGCAACGGCATCCTGCTGGAGAACCGTGTGATGATGCACCTGGCCGACATCGAGGCGATCCACACGTACGAGGGCACCGAGAGCGTGCAGGCGCTGCTGATCGGACGCGACATCACCGGGATGAGCGCCTTCGCCTGACGCGGCCCTCAGCGGCGCCGGGTGCGGCCGGCGGCTCGCCCGGCATCTTCGGGGACTCCGGCGGGGACGAGCCCGTCGGCGAGGTCGTGCTCCCACCGCTCCCGCGGCGCGTCGATGCACCCCGGCGGGGCGTCCGCCGCCCACCCGCGAGACTGCATCTGCGAGCCGAGGCCGCATACCCCGCATGCTGTTTCGGCTCGTAGATGCAGTCTCGCGAGCGGAGGACGGCGGGGACAGCAGGCCCAAGACGGCGGGGACGAGCCGGGCACGGAGGAGCAGAGGGCCGCGCAGCACGCGCCTACGCCGTGCGGCCCCGTCCCTCGGAGCGCCGCAGCGTGTCATAACTCCGCCTGGGCCACCTGCCCGGACGCGGCCCGAGCCCGGATCGGCGCGGCCCGCGGGCGAGAGCCGGCACGACGAGGAGGAGTTATGGCACGCGAGGCCGCGCACCGCCACCGCCCGCAGAGGACGCTGCGACCCCACACGACCAACAACACACCCCCGGCAACCAGACGCAGACCGGCGTCGTCGGCCTGCGCGTGAAGCGCCGCCTGGTCGCTCATCGAGGTCATGCCCATGACGACGCCGGACACGAGGCCCAGCCCGACCGCGGTTCCACCGTCGGCGCTGAGCCGGAGTCCCGGCGACGACCGGCGGGGTCGCGCGTGCGGGCAGCGGCGTACACATACCGCCGCGGGCGCGGGGTCACGCGTGCGCGAGCAGCGGGGCGAGATCGTCGCGACTCAGGCGCAGCCACGGTCCGCGCGGGTTGACGATCACGCCGTCCAGCTCGGGCTCGCCGTTCAGGGCCGCGGCGAGCTGCTGCGCGGTGATCCGCACGGGCCGGTCGCCCCGGTCGAGCACGTGGAGTTCGAGCGGGTGCGAGAACACCTCGAGCACCCGCGCGCCGTCGGACAGGCGGGCCTGAACGATGCCGATCGTGCTGTCGTCCTTGCGGCGCCCGGCTATCCACAGCGGCGCCGACTGCAGCGCCGCCACGAGCGCGGCGACGCTCTGCGGGGAGCGCACGCCGGTCAGCACGGACTTCACCGCGAGGCCCTCGTCGAGATGGGCGACGATCTTCTCGATGAGCGCGCGGGGCAGCACGATCCCGGCGGGCTTGGAGGGCAGGTCGATCGCGAGCCCGGCGAGCGGTCCGTCGACGACCTGATGCAGCAGCGCCGGCACGCCGACCGCGATCGCGGAGGTCGCGGTGTCGCCGTCGGCGCGGACGGCGGCCTGCAGCGCCGCGCCGCCGGAGAAGGCGAGGAGATAGGGCGTGTCGCCGATCGTGACCGTGGCCATCGGAAGGTCCTGACCCGTCGCCAGCAGCTCCCGTGCCTCGCCGCGCACCCGCAGGTACATGCGGCCCTGCAGCAGCTGCCGTGCGACCTCGAAGGTCTGCTGCGGCGTGGGCTCCGGCCCGAGGGCTGCGAGCGCGTCCAGCACCAGCCGGTTGTCGTCGATGCCGGGCACGGCCTGGCGCGGGCGGGTGGATGCCGCGGGCGCCGACGCCACGGACGGGGCCGCAGTCACGACGGCGGGCGTGCCGTAGGCCGTGACCGTGATCGGCACCTCGGGCACGGCTGGGGCCGTCTGCTCGGTGTCGGGCTCGAGCGGGAGCGCCGACTCGGACGCGCCGGGCGCCGACGGGTCGTTCTTCTTCGGACGACGGGAGAAAAGGGTCATCGCCTCAGGCTACGCGCGCGGGCTACAGCTTCTCGATCGGCGCGATCTTCACGAGCAGCTTCTTGGCTCCGGCCTTCTCGAACCGCACATGCGCCACACGCTTCGCCCCCTCGCCGGTGATGGCGTCGACACGCCCCTCGCCGAAGTCGTCGTGGCGGATGCGGTCCCCCGGCGCGAGGGCGAGGTCGCTGTTGTCGCGCACCCTGGCGGGGATGCGGTTCGGGAACCGGTCGAGCGACGTGGCGGTCGGCGTCAGCGCCGGCATGTCGCCCCGAGGCCCGAGGCCGCCCGGGCGCCGGGCGTTCAGCGCACGGGACTGGCTGCCGCCGCGCGAGTTCACATCGCCCGGCGAGCGCCGCCAGTCGATGAGCTCCGGCGGGATCTCCTGCAGGAACCGGCTCGGCATCGCCACGGTCACCTCGCCGAACTGCGCACGGGTCATCGCGAGCGACAGGTACAGGCGCCTGCGCGCCCGCGTCACGCCCACGTAGAACAGCCGCCGCTCCTCGGCGGGGCCTCCGGGCTCCCCCGCCGAGATCCGGTGCGGGATCAGGTCCTCCTCCACACCGGTGACGAACACGGTGTCGAACTCGAGCCCCTTGGCGGTGTGCAGCGTCATGAGCGACACCGCTCCGGACGCGTCGTCGAGGTCGTCGGCGGCGGCGACCAGCGAGACCTCGGTGAGGAAGTCGAGCAGGGTGCCCTCGGGGTTGTTGCGCGCGAACTCGCGCGTGACCGCGATCAGCTCGTCGACGTTCTCGAGCCGCGCCTCGTCCTGCGGGTCGCGGCTGGCGCGCAGCGCGTCGAGGTAGCCGGACTTCTGAAGCAGCAGCGTGAGCCCCTCCGCGACGGCGGTGGGCGGCGGCACCTCGCCGGAGGCCGGCTGCATGATCTCGGTCGCCTCGCGCAGCACCGCGTCGAGCCGCCCGATCGCGGCCTGCACCTTGGGTCCGACGCCGAGGGCCGCGGGGTCGGCGAGCGCGTCGCGGAATGTCATCCCGCCCGCCTCGGCGAACCGGGCGATGGCGGTCTCGGTCACCTCGCCGATGCCGCGGCGGGGCCTGTTCAGGATGCGGCGCAGCGACATCTCGTCGGCGGGGTTCGCCACCGCGACGAGGTACGCCAGCGCGTCCTTGATCTCGGCGCGCTCGTAGAACTTCGTGCCGCCCATGATCTTGTAGGGCAGGGCGGCGCGGACGAAGATCTCCTCCAGCGCTCGGGTCTGCGAGTTGGTGCGGTAGAAGACCGCGATCTCCGAGTACGCGACGCCACGGCCGTGGAGCGCCTCGATCTCGTCGGCGACGAACTGCGCCTCGTCGTGCTGCGAATACCCGGTGAAGCCGACGATGGGCTCGCCGGCTCCGGCGTCGGTCCACAGCCGTTTGTCCGTGCGGTCGAAGTTGTTGCGGATGACGGCGTTGGCCGCGTCCAGGATGTTCTGGCTCGACCGGTAGTTCTGCTCGAGCAGCACCACCTTCGCACCGGGGAAGTCGCGCTCGAACTCGCTGATGTTGCGGATGTCGGCGCCGCGGAAGGCGTAGATCGACTGGTC
>JASGDW010000002.1:0-3563 GCA_047606965.1 Microbacterium sp. | reverse complement strand
GACTCGGTGAGCACGGTGTTCATGACGCCCAGCAGCAGGCCGCCCACGATGACGCAGACGACCAGTGCGATCACACTCGTGACCATGACGCCCGCGGCGACGAGATCCAGCGCGAGCAGCGGCAGGGTCCAGAGCAGGACGGCCGTGCGCGTCCACCGGCGCAGGAGCCACGGCGCCACCCAGACGCTCGTGACGGCCAAGGCGACGCCCCACCCGAAGAAGGTGAGGCCGATGCCGATCGCGCCGAAGCCGAGCGGGTACGGGGAGAACGCCAGCAGGACGAAGAACCCGATGTTGTAGAACAGCGCCGCGACCGCGAGCACGGCCAGCGCAGGACGGCCCAGCGCCCGGAAGGGCGCGGACAGGGGCATCGGCGTGCGCTTATCGCGCGGCCCCCGCAGCAGGGCCGCGACCGCGACGAAGGCGATCGCCATGAGCACCACGACGCCGAAGAACGGCCCGCGCCAGCTCACCTCGCCCAACAGCCCGCCCAGCAGCGGCCCGATCGCGATGCCGAGGCCCAGCGCGGCCTCGTAGAGCACGATCGCGGCGCCGCTGCCACCGGTGGCGGAGCCGACGATCGTCGCCAGCGCCGTGGAGATGAACAGCGCGTTGCCCAGTCCCCAGCCGGCGCGGAAGCCGATGATCGCGTCGACGTCGCCGGACAGCGCGCACAGCAGGGCGAAGACGACGATGAGGCCGAGACCGACCATGAGCGTCGCCTTCGCGCCGATGCGGCTGGACACCCAGCTCGTGACGAGCATCGCGAGGCCGGTCACGAACAGGTAGCTCGTGAACAGCAGCTCCGTCTGCACCGGCGATGCCTCCAGCGAGGCGGAGATCGCGGGCAGGATGGGGTCGACCAGGCCGATGCCCATGAACGCTACGACGCTCGCGAAGGCGACGGCCCACACTTGGGCGGGTTGACGCCAGATCGATGTCTTCGTCGTATTCACCGTGATGCTCCTTCTGGTTGGTTCGCGCGGACGGTGAGGATGCGTGATGCGTGCTCGAGCGCCGACCACTCGTCGTCGCTGAGGCCGTCGAACATGGGCTCGAGCGCCAAACGCAGCTCCTCGCGCCAGGCACTCAGCGCACGCACACCGGCGTCCGTGATCGTGACGACCGTCGCACGGGAGTCCTCCGGGTCGTCGCCGCGCTCGACCAGCCCCTGCTCGACGAGCTGGCCGACCAGCCTGGTCATGCCCGGCTGGGTGGTGCGGCTGGCACGCGCGAGGTCCCCGACGCGGAGCGCGCCCTCGTTGCGCAGCACGGTCAGGGCGCGCCACTGTGCGACGGGCGCCTCGTTCTGCGTGCGGAGCGCGGCGATGCGGGTCAGTGCGTGCGCGGCGATGACCAGCCGCTCGATGTCTTCGCCTCTTGTCACGATCGGAGTATATACCAAAGGTATGTAAATGACGGAACGTGCCCCCGCATCTCCGGAATCCTGCGAGGAGGGGGTCAGCGCCCCTGACGACGGCGCTGGAGCTTCTGCTCGCGGCCGGCGACGGGGGAGTCGTGTGCGACGGGGTGCCCCCGCGACGCGCGATAGGTGTCGACGACCGCACCCACCGCCAAGGTCACGGTGACGCCCCAGCTGAGCCAGGCCAGCGCCGTGCGCCAGGTGGGGGGCTCGTCGGACTTGCGCAGCTCCCGCAGAAGCGTCATCCCGCCCAGGAGTGCACTGAACAGGCCGGTGCCGAACAGGTATCTGCGCATGCACCCACGCTAGCGCGCGAGCGTCGCCCATCGCGCGGCGTCGCGCAACCGGCGGGTCCGCGTCTCGGTCGGCGGGTAGCCTGAGGAGACCGCCGGTGTCTGGAGGAGGAACGCGTGTCCGAAGCCGAGTTCGTCGTCGTCGCCAACCGTCTGCCCGTCGACCGCGGCGACGACGGCGGCTGGCGCAGCTCGCCCGGTGGACTGGTCGCGGCGCTCGAGCCCGTCATGCGCAAGACCGAGGGTGCGTGGGTCGGCTGGCCCGGCAAAGCCGACCTCGAGCTCGAGCCCTTCGACGTCGAGGGCATGCGGCTGGTGCCGATCGCGCTGAGCGAATCGGACGTCGAGCTGTACTACGAGGGCTTCGCGAACGACACCATCTGGCCGCTGTACCACGACGTCATCGCCGCGCCGCGTTACCGTCGTGCGTGGTGGGAGGCGTACGTCGACGTCAACACCCGGTTCGCCCGGGCGGCCGCCGACACGGCGGGCCGCGGCGCGACCGTGTGGGTGCAGGACTATCAGCTCCAGCTGGTGCCCCGGCTGCTGCGCGAGCTGCGTCCCGATGTCACGATCGGGTACTTCCATCACATTCCGTTCCCGGCATACGGACTCTATTCGCAGCTGCCGTGGCGCCGCCAGGTGCTCGAGGGCCTGCTCGGGGCCGACGTGATCGGGTTCCAGCGCGTCGCGGATGCGGGCAACTTCGCCCGTGCCGTTCGGCGCCAGCTGCACCTGGAGACGAAGGCGTCCGGCATCCGGGTGCCGCAGCCGGACGGATCGGTGCGCACGGCGCTGGCCAAGGCCTTCCCGATCTCGATCGACGCGGCGCTCTACGTCGAGCTGGCGCACCGTCCCGACATCCAGGCGCGCGCCCGTCAGATCCGCGAAGAGCTCGGCAACCCGAGACGGATCCTCCTCGGCGTCGACCGCCTGGACTACACCAAGGGGATCCGGCACCGGCTGAAGGCCTTCGGCGAGCTACTGCAGGACGGGCGCGTCGGCGTCGACGACGTGACGCTCGTGCAGGTCGCGAGCCCCAGTCGCGAACGCGTGGACTCGTACATCCAGCTGCGCGACGAGATCGAGCTCATGGTGGGCCGGGTCAACGGGGACCACGACACGATGGGCCACACCGCGATCCGATATCTGCACCAGGCCTATCCCCGCGACGAGATGATCGCGCTCTACCTCGCGGCGGACGTCATGCTCGTCACGGCGCTGCGCGACGGGATGAACCTGGTCGCGAAGGAGTACGTCGCCAGCCGGATCGACAACCGTGGCGTTCTGGTGCTCAGCGAGTTCGCCGGCGCCTCCGACGAGCTCGGCAGCGCGTTGCTGATCAACCCGCACGACATCGGCGGCCTGAAGGACGCCATCGTGCGTGCGCTCGAGATGCCCGCCGCCGAGCAGGGGCGGCGCATGCGCGCCATGCGCCGCCGGGTGCGCGAGCACGACGTCGATGCCTGGTCGCGGGAGTTCCTCGCGGCCCTCGCGGCGGCCCGCGCCGCGTCCGGCGCATGAGCGCCGAGGCGCGCCTCGAGCGTCTCGCCCGGACGCCGCGGCTGCTGGTCGCCCTCGACTTCGACGGCACCCTCGCCCCGCTGCAGGACAGCCCGATGGCGGCGCGGATGACACCCGCCGCGAAGGACGCCGTCACGGCGCTGGCCGTCTCGCCCGACACCACGGTCGCCCTCGTGTCCGGCCGCAGCCTGCACGACCTGCGCGAGATCGCGGAGCACCGGCTCGAGTCCCGACTGCACCTGGCGGCGTCCCACGGCGCCGAGCAGTGGCATCCGGGAGACCCCGCGCAGCCGGCGCCGGCGGCCGACCCCGCCGCGCTGCGG
>JASGDW010000001.1:0-4917 GCA_047606965.1 Microbacterium sp. | reverse complement strand
GGTGCAGCCAGTCGATGCGGCGCGGGGATGCGGCGAACAGGGCGTTCGCGAAACGCACCAGGTTGGCGGCATCCTTCGGCTCGATGAAGTGCTTCTCGGCGACATCGCCGTAACAGAGGTGGAAGCCGACCTCGACGTTCTCCGGCACCCGCCCGGCCTGCTCGGCGGCGCGGACGGTCAGCCCCTCCCACACCTCGCCCCACCACGGCTCGACGCCTGGCCTCCCGCGGTGCTCGACGCGTTCGATCACCTGGAACTCGACCGCGTTGTCCCACTGGATCGCGAGGTCGGAGTGCGGGATCGCGTCGAGGATCTCGTCCAGCTCGCCGAACAGCGCATCGCGGTACGCGGGCTCGACGGCCGCCCGCTGCTCGGCCGGAAAGAACGTCCCGACCACGGCCAGCGGGGTCGGCAGCGACACCTGGAACCGCACGCCGGGGGCTACGACGCCCTCTCCGCGCAGCCGACGGAAGATCTCGTACGACTCCACCGCCGCGGCGGCGTACCCGAGCGGCGCGAGCTTCAGGGATGCCGGGTCGACCCCGTCGGCCACGCGCACCGGGCGCGCGTCGAGCCCGCGCACCGGGATGGGCGTGTCGCCGACCCGCTCGATGCCCTCGGTCTCACCCAGCGCGTCGGGCTGGAACAGGATCCAGTGGAAACGCTTGCCCACCTCGCCGTCGGGGATGCGCCTGAGCCGCCCCTCGAGGATGTCCGCCGCCGTGCGGATCGTCTTCTCGGCGTCGTCGTCCTTCACGCTGCCGACCAGCAGCGCGCCCCGGGGCTGGGTCATCTCTGTCTCCTGAACGGCCCCGGCCATCGGATGCGCGGGATGCCGCGCCCCACTCTTCCACCGACCGCCGCACCCCCGCGAGCCGGTCGTCGCACGGCGTCACCCCCGGAGGTGCTGCCCATGCCCGGCAGGCTCGCACCGCAGCAGCGGTGCCACCTCCGCCGGGTCAGGCATGTCCCCGTTTGGCGCGGTAAGAGGGCCTCTTACCGCGCCGAAGTGGGACATCCTCGCCGGGGCGGGCCGAGGCGGGAACGGGCGGCCGGGGCGGGAACGGACGCGCTGGTCCCCGCCATCCGTCGCTGCGAGACTGAACGCATGTCTGTGATCGAGAACTCGAAGCTCACCGTCGTCGGCGCCGGCTCCGTCGGCTCCAGCACCGCCTACGCGGCCCTCATCCGCGGGTCCGCACGCCACGTCGCCCTCTACGACATCGCCGCCGAGAAGGTCGAGGCCGAGGCGCTCGACCTCGCGCACGGCACTCAGTTCACCGGCACGAGCGACATCGTCGGCGGCAGCGACCTGTCGGTCGTCGAGGGATCGCACGTCGTGGTGATCACCGCCGGCGCCAAGCAGAGGCCCGGACAGACCCGCACCGAGCTGGCGGACACCAACGCGAACATCCTCGACACGATGATGCCGCAGCTGCTCGAGGTCGCCCCGGACGCCGTCTACGTCATCGTCACCAACCCCTGCGACGTGCTGACGGTGCTCGCGCAGCGGGCGACGGGTCTGCCTCCCGAGCGCATCTTCGCCTCCGGCACGGTGCTGGACACCTCGCGGCTGCGGTGGAAGCTCGCCCAGCGCGCGGGCGTGTCCTCCTCCAGCGTGCACGCGTACATCGTCGGCGAGCACGGCGACACCGAGTTCCCGCTGTGGTCGCCGGCGACGATCGGCACGGTGCCGATCTTGGAGTGGCAGAGCGAGGGGCACCCCCGCATGACGGCCGACGAGCTCGACGAGATCGCGATCGACGTGCGGGATGCCGCGTACAAGGTCATCCGGGGCAAGGGCGCGACCAACTACGCGATCGGGCTGTCGAGCGCACGCATCGTCGAGGCGATCCTGAACGACGAGCATGCCGTCATGCCGGTCTCGACGGTGCTCCACGGCTTCCACGGGATCGACGGCGTGGCGCTCTCGGTGCCCTCGGTCGTGAGCGCGGGCGGTGCGGTGCCGATCCCGGAGACCTCGTTCGACGCGGCCGAGCTCGGCCTGCTGCACCGGTCGGCCGACGCGCTGCGGGAGGTCGCGGGGTCGCTGCGACCAGGCGCGGTCGTTCACGGCGCGGGCCGTTGAACCCGCCGCGGGACCGGGGTTAGGCTCGCCTCAGTCGGGGGCGGTCGCCTCCGCGTCGGGAGGTGCGCACCGTGTCCGGATACGTCAGGATCCCGGTCCTCGAAGAGACCGGCTACGTCGTGCTCGATCGGGCCGAGCCGATCACGGACGCCGCCCAGTGGACGCGGCTCGAATACGTCCGCTGGCGCTCCTCCGGCGTGACCCGTTTCGCGCCGCTGGCCAGCTTCGCCGGCGAGGTCGAGTGCAACGGGTTCTGGAACCAGACGCCGCCCCGCACCGACAAGGGCGGCGTCTGGATCCCCGCGCAGACGGGGATCGGTCCCGAGCTCGTCCGCCGGGCACAGGAGCCCGGCGCCGGCGTCGGTCGCTGCCGCGTGATCGAGCTGCAGCCGAACACGTACGCGGATGCCGTGTACAACCTGCACCTGGACGACAACAACCGGCTGAATCCGACGGACACCGGCTGGGTCGTACGGGGGCTGGAGAACCTCACCGACGACCCCGACTCACTGCTGATCCTGCGCGGCGACCGCTTCGACCCCGCGACCGAGACCCGCATCCCCCTTCCCGCCGGCAGCCGCGTGATCGTCGACACGCAGCGGCTCTGGCACGCCGTGTGGCACCGCGGCACCGCCCCCCGCTACGCGCTGGTGACCTCGTGGGAGTCCGGCCCCGACCTGGCGGCCTACGTCGACGCGCGCCACGGCACCCCGCGCGTGGAGACGGTCGCGCTCGACCCGCGGCTGGTCGACGAGGCGCAGCACGAGATGCACCGCCGCATCGAGGACCGCCGGCTGGCGCTGGAGGCCGTCGGCCAGGCGTTCGAGCTGCCCACGATGAGCGAGGCCTGAGCCGCTCTCACGACGAGCGGTCGTCCCGGTGACGACGTTCCGGCCGATGCCCGGCGACCACCTCACGGTCGCGGTCCCGCAGCCGGCACCGCGCCGGCATGGCGCGGCCGGGCCGCAGGCACCCCACGTCATCCACGCCCGCCGCGTGTCACTGAGTGCCGCGGGGCGCGCCGAATCGGTGGACGACGAGTCCGTCGAGTGCGCTCACGATGGCGTACAGCACCATCGTGACCACAGTGATCAGCACCGCCGAGGCCCACATCTCGCCGTAGCCGAACGTCGCCGAGGCCCGCGAGACGCTCCCGCCCAGCCCCTCCCCGGTCACGAGCCACTCCCCCACCAGCGCCCCGGTCATCGCCGCCGGGACAGCCAGCCGCGCCGACGCGAACAACGCCGGCAGCGAGGATGCGAACGACACCTTCCACAGCACCGTCCAGGTGGAGCCGTTGTGGGCGCGCACCAGGTCGACCAGCTGCGGGTTGACGCGGCGGAGCCCCGCCATGATGTTGATCGTCGCGGGGAAGAAGACGATGAGAGTGGTGATCACCGCCACGCTCCAGAGGTTCACGCCGAACACGAGCGTGACCAGCGGCGTCATCACCACCAGCGGGATCGAGCGCATCAGCATGACGCCCGGCGTGAAGACCTTCTCGACGATCCCCGACAGCGTGAAGGCCACGCCGAGCACGAAACTGGCCGCCAGCCCCACCAGGTAGCCCACCCCCGCGTCGCGCAGCGTGACGCCGAGGTACCCGAACTGCACGTCCCGGTTCTCCACCGCATCCGGACCCGACACCAGATACGTCCAGACGTCCGACGGGGACTTGCCCACCAGCGGGCTGATGTGGAACGCGGAGAGCACGACGATCCAGATCAGCACGGCGATGACGGCGGCCAGCAGGGTCGCGAGAACACGACGCGACGCCGAGCGGAGCGGTCCCGGCCTCATGAGCGGCCGCCGAGACCGCTGCGCGCCCAGGGCAGCAGGAGCCGGCCCAGCAGGCCGACCAGCCCGTAGAGCGCGAGCGAGACGATGCCGATCACGAGCGCGACACCCCAGGTGCGCGCCGGCATGAAGTCGCGCTGCGCCGACTGCAGCACGACGCCGATGCCGGTGTCGATTCCGCCGAGGTACTCGCCGAGGATCGCGCCGATGAAGGCGACAGGCATCGCGATCTGCAGGGCGAGGAAGATCGTGGGCAGCGCGGCCACGAGCTGCACCTTCCGCAGTCGCATGACCCTGCCCCCGCCGTAGGCCGAGACGAGGTCGAGCGCCGTCTGCTGCGCCGCGTGGATGCCGAGGAGCGCCGTGACGAAGGAGATGAAGAAGACGCTCAGCGCGGCGAGGAAGACCGCCGCCGCACGTCCGCCGAAGATGATCATGATGATGGGCCCGATCGCGGTCACGGGGATGCAGTGGCTGATCAGCGCGAGCTGGCTGGCGGTCTCCTCCAGGGCGGGCACCAGGAACACGAGCGCGACCAGGCCGAGGGCGAAGGCGTTGCCCCAGAGGTATCCGGGGAACACCCGGGTCAGCGTCGCGCCGACGGCGGTGGAGTAGAAGTCCCAGCCGTCGTCGATCGCCGTCGCGACCACGGTCCACGGCGGCGGGACGGCGCCGCCGGGCACGATCAGGGCGACCACGATCCACACCGCGAACACGATCAGGCCGCCGACGACGCCCCACCCCCAGGAGGACAGGCGCAGCGTCCGCGCCGTGCCCTCTCCCACCCGGGCGGGGCCCGCGGCCAGGTTGGTCACCATGCTTCCTCCTTCGTCCCGGTTCGCAGACCCGACCGCCCGTGTCGGGGCCGGCGCGGGCCGGCCCCGACACGGGCGGTCATCGTCAGTCCTCGAGCAGCTCCGGGTGGTCTGCGTAGACCTCGTCGATGATGGACGTGTCGAACAGCTCGTCCGCGGTGATGTCGATGCCCACGGCCACCAGGGTCTTCACGGCCGCCGCCTGGAGGTCGTCGG